>USLT01000115.1 GCA_900555585.1 uncultured Collinsella sp. | reverse complement strand
CCGCGTTCGCCGGCGAAGCGCCGGGCTCCAGCTCACCGCTTCCCGTGCTGCCGGGCCGCGTAGAGGGTGTTTTCCATCAGCATTGCCCGGGTCATGGGGCCCACGCCGCCGGGCACTGGGGTGATATAGGAGGCGCGCTCCGCCGCCTCGTCATAGACCACGTCGCCGCACAGTTTTCCAGCCTCGCTGCGGTTCATGGCCACGTCCACTACCACAGCCCCCTCCTTCACCATGTCGCCGGAGATCAGGCCCGCCCGCCCGGCGGCGGCCACCAGGATGTCCGCCTTGAGGCACTCCTCTTTCAAATTCCGCGTCTTGGTGTGGCACACGGTTACAGTGGCGTTTTCCCGCAGCATCAGCATGGCCTGGGGCTTTCCCACGATATTGGAGCGGCCCACGATGACGCAGTGCTTCCCCGCCGGGTCGATCCCGTACTCCTTCAGCATCCGCATGACGCCCGCCGGGGTGCAGCAGCTGGCCCGGAAATACCTCCGCCGCGAAGACCTGGTGACGGTGGTCGCCGGGGCGGAAAAACCGGCCGGCATGTAACGGCAGGCCGGAGCAAAATGCGTTTTCGATTTTATAGGAACAGATTTGTGCTTAAACGAAGCGGGGCACGGATGGGTAGTATCGGAATACGTCCCATTCGTGCCCTGCGAGCGCAAGTGCGAAGATGCCCTATAAAATCAGAATAAATGGAAGGCGACCGTAAGCCCCGCCATCACGATCGCGACCATCGACATCAGTTTGATGAGAATGTTGAGCGACGGACCCGACGTATCCTTGAAGGGATCGCCGACCGTATCGCCCACGACCGTGGCCCGGTGGCAGTCGGAACCCTTGCCGCCGAAGTGCCCCTCCTCGACCATCTTCTTGGCATTGTCCCAGGCGCCCCCGGCATTGGCCATGAAGACCGCCAGCACGAAACCGGAACTCAATCCGCCGACCAGAAGGCCCATTACGCCCGCCACCCCGAATACCAGTCCGACAACGACCGGAGCGGCGATGGCCAGCAGGCTCGGAAACAGCATCTCACGCTGCGCACCGCGGGTCGAAATGGCGACGCAGCGCGCGTAGTCGGGCGTTCCCTCGCCCGTGAGGATGCCCTTGATCTCGCGGAACTGGCGGCGCACCTCCTCGACCATGCTCTGCGCGGCGCGGCCCACGGCGTTCATCGTCAGCCCGCAGAAGAGGAACGACATCATCGCGCCGATGAAGACGCCGATCAGCACCGTGGGGTTCATCAGCGACACGCGGTAATATTCCATGAAATCGAGAATCGAGGCGTCCTGCACGAAGCGCATCGTCCCGTCGGACATTTCGAGCATCGTCACCCCGTTGTGGATCAGACCGATGCGGATCTCCTCGATATAGGAGGCCAGCAGCGCGAGGGCCGTCAGGGCCGCCGATCCGATGGCGAAGCCCTTGCCCGTGGCGGCCGTGGTGTTGCCCAGCGCGTCGAGCGCGTCGGGATATGGCGCGGACAGGAGGTCGTCGAGGACATCGCCGACGGTCAGCACGGAGAGCTCCTCCCCGCGCTCGAGCGGAAGCAGCCAGTTGCCGAGGAAGCACGCCGCGCCCATGACGTCGATGTCGTATGCGCCGGAAAGATAGGGACCCAGGTCGCGCGCATGGTCCGTGACGGACAGCCGCCCGTCGCTATCCCGTTGGTTGAAATGGGCGACCTTGCTGTTCCTCCCCTGCCGGCTGACGTAATAGAAGATCTCGTCGCCATCCCTCGCCACGCCCGCATCGGGGTCTCGGTCGGGGCGCCGCTCCAAGGGACCGTCGCAGGCGAAGGCGGCGCCGCCCAGGGCGAGCCATGCGCGCACCTTCACCTTCCTGCCGCCCACCACCTCGACGAGGTAGCCCATGGATTTCTCGGGCTGAGGGCTGATCGCCTCGGTGACGGCGAAGACCCTGCCTCGCTCCTGGCCGGGAAGCTCTCGCAAAGCGTTGAGCTTGGCGAAGAGGGGCAGCTTGATGACGTCTCCGGACATGGATCCCTCCGATCTCTCCCGCCCCGCGCGCGAGGCGGTCAGGCTCTGCATCGACTCCATCGTAGCAGAGCGAGCCCGCATGCGACCGATGGCCGGCGCAAGCGGTCGGCGCGGCGCGCGTGGTATGCTTGACCCGCACAAACGATGGGAAATGGGTGTTCGGATGACGTATCGGAAACATGACGACGGACGGCAGGGGTCCGAGCGGAACGGGCGCGCGCGGCGGACCGGCGGCGGGCACGACGCGCGCCATGGCGCGCAACGGGCGGCCAGGAGCGGGGAGGCGCCGGCGCGCAGCGACGGACCCTGCCCCGTCATGCGGGCCTGCGGCGGCTGCGAGCTGCTGGGGCGCCCCTATCACAAGCAGCTGAGCGCCAAGCAGCTCGCCATGCAGGAGCTCTTCGCCCCGATCCTCGAGCGCGAGGGCATCGAGCTCGATGCGATTCGCGGCATGGGCGGGCAGGCCGGCTCGGGCAAGCTGCCCGCGCCGCGCGGGTTCCGGCACAAAGCCGGCACCCCCTTCGCACCCGGTCCGAACGGCTCCATCCGCTGCGGCTTCTTCGCACGGGGAACCCACGACATCATCGAGGTCCCGGACTGCATCGTCGAGGCGCGCGGGGCGCGGGCCATCCTCGCCGGCGTCGCGCGCGCGGCGGAGGAGCTCGGCATCCCCGCCTACGACGAGGACGCCTGCCGCGGGATCTTGCGTTACGCCGTGCTGAGGATCGGCTGGAAGAGCGACGAGGCCATGCTGACGGTCGTGACGGCGAAGCGCGACGTCCCGCGACTCGAGGAGCTCGGCGAGCGCTTGCTCCGACTCGATCCGCGCATCGTCTGCGTCGCGCAGAACGTCAACCCGCGCCGCACCAACGCGGTGCTCGGAGGCGAGACGCGCGTCATCGCCGGCGCGCCCGTGATGCGCGACCAGCTCCTGACCTGCGAATTCGAGATCTCGCCCGCAGCCTTCTACCAGGTGAATCCCGAGCAGACCGAACTGCTCTATAGCCTAGCCATCGACGGCATGGGGCTCGAGGCGAACGATGTGGTGCTGGACGCATACTGCGGCAGCGGGACCATCGGCCTTTGCGCGCTGGCATCCGCCCGCGAGGCGGGATCAGCCGGTGTGCGCCTGCTCGGCGTCGAGCGCAACGCAGCGGGCATCGCCGATGCCCGGCGCAACGCCGATCTGAACGGCCTGTCCGGCGCGGCGGAGTTCGTCGCCCAAGACGCTACCGCCTACCTGCTCTCGGCAGCCGAGCGCGCGGAGCGCGTCGATGTGCTCTCCATCGACCCGCCGCGGGCGGGTTCGACGCCGGAGTTCCTCGATGCCGCGGCCGCGCTCGGACCGAGGCGGATCGTCTACATCAGCTGCAACCCCGAGACCCAGGCGCGCGACCTCGAATTCCTGCTGAAATCGGGCTACCGCCTCATGCGGCTCACCCCGGTCGATATGTTCCCCCATACGTCCCATGTCGAGACGGTCGCGGTGCTCGAGAGGCGACCCTAACCCCCACGAAGCGCGGCGCTTCCCCGCCCTACAGCCCGGGAAGCGCCTCCATCCAGGCGATATATACGCTCGGATAGTGCCCGAGCAGGATGCGCGCGGGATTGATCCGCAGCGCGCACGCCGCGGCGACGGCGGCGACCCCGCGGGGCGTCGGCAGGTCCGCGGGGCGGGGCACGTCTCGGGCCATATCCGCCACGGCGGCATCGATGGCGAGCGCGGAATCCGCGTCGTAGGCAT
>USLT01000114.1 GCA_900555585.1 uncultured Collinsella sp. | reverse complement strand
CTCGGCGTCGACGGCCTTCACGGTGAACTGCATGCTGCGGTCGGGCTCGTCCTGCTCGAACTTCATGCGCAGGGTCTCGACCTCGCGAACGCGTCCGAAGTCGAGCTTGATCCATGCGGGCTTCTTGCCGCCCTCGGAGACCCAGCAGTCCCCGCCGCCGGACGCCTTTCCGTCCACGAGCTGCGCCGTGCCCTCGCCCGCCTTCGCCGGGGAGCTGGTGATGACGGATCGCTTGGCGATGTTCTCGACCTCGACGGCGTCGGACTTCTGCTGCAGCAGCTCGAGCTCCGCGATCGCGGGCCAGGCCTGGCCGGTGGCGGCGGTGAACTCGACCTTGACCGACTTGACGTCGGCGGCGACGTCCATGGCGTAGACCTTCTCGAGCGGGGCGGCGGGATCGGTCATGTCGAGCAGCTCGCGGGTCTTGCCGTCGGCGAGCGTGGCGACCACCTTGAACCTGAACGCGGTGCCGGGCTTCTCGAACACCAGGCGGACCCTGTCCACGCGGTTGGCGGCCGGCAGCTCGACCTGGTACCACGACGCGCCGGGGCCGTTATTGACCCACAGCGTATCGGCCTTGCCGTCGATGCCCCACGTCACGTCGCGGATTCCCTCGGTCGAGGAGGCGGTCGCCTTCGCGCCGAGCGAGAGGTTGGCGTACTCCGCCTGCGGCGCGCCGATGCCCATCACGCCCACCTCGAAGATGTCGGTCAGGTTCGCGCCGTCGGTCGAACGGAGCTCGTAGCGCACCTTGGACCCGCGGACGTCGCAGGCCACCTCGTTCTTGGTGGTCACCGTGGGCTTGTCGGACTTGCCGACCTCGGCCCACTCGCCCGCCTCGTTGCAGACCTTCATGGTGTAGGCCAGCGGGAACTCCGCCGCGGTCTGCCTCAGCGTCAGGCTGACGGCGGTGATGTCGAAGGTGCCGCCCAGGTCGACCTCGAGGTTCGCCGTCTGCTTTCCGGGGTTCACCCAGCCGGTCTCGGTGTTGCCGTCGGTCAGGCCGGGGACGGCCCGACCCGCATCGACGTCGCGCACCTCCTTGCCCGCGGCGAGGTTCACGCGCTCGACGGCCTCCGCGTCGCCCACGAAGCCGTCCATCGCGGCGACGGTGTAGTCGCGCATGACCTCCTCGGCGAGCTTCTTGGCATCGTCGCCGGACGCCTTCACGGCATAGGATCCGGACTCGTCGCTCTTGCGGTTGGCCCACTCCCAGCCGTACATGAACCAATCGGGGTCCTGCGCCTTCGTGCCGGCGTTCAGCGCCTCGATGCGGTTGTCCGCATAGATCTCCCAGCGGTCATGGTAGTAGTCGCCGGTGAGGCCAGCCCACTGGCGGTTGGAGTAGTCGACGAGCGAGTCGTTCTTCTGCTGGCCCCAGGTGCTCACCAGGGAGCGCGCGTTGAGCTCGAAAAGGTCGGCCGTCCAGTCGTCGGCGCCCTCCAGCATGGTGCGGGCGTCCTCGATCCAGGTGCCCAGCAGGAAGCTCTCGGAGGTCGCCAGGAGCTTGTCCTGCATGTCGATGATCTTGAGCATGCGGTCCGAGATCTTCTGGAAGAGCGCGAGGTCGCCGTCGCGGTAGGCCTGGCCGGCGAGCGGCTGGTACTCCTGGAAGGAGTTCTGGAGCACCTGGCGCATCACGTCGACGAAGTCGTAGCGGAAGGCCTCGCAGTCCTTGTACGCGTCGTAGCTCTCGATGAAGAGCTGAGCGGCGCGCTCGAACTCGCGCTTGTCGTAATCGATGTTGCTGTTGCCCCAGGTCGAGGCGGCCTTGATCTTGTCGTCGGAGGGCTTGGCGTTGATGATCGACTCCGCGGCGCCCTGGTAGTACTCGCCCGGCTCGTGCCTGTAGGCGGTCTCCAGCAGGATCTCCCAGGCGCGCTCGATCTTGGGGTCGGTGCCGCCGTAGCGGCGCTCGACGTACTCGCGCGTCCACGCGCGGTGGTCGATGGGGCCCTGCTCCCAGGTCATGTCGAAGAGCATCTCGTAGACGATGGGGCTGTTATCGATCGCCTCGGGCGTGATGCCGATGCCCTTCATGTGCTTGCTGTTGTTGTACGCGTCGGTGATGGAGCCGGCGAGCACCTCGGGCACGCCGTCCATGCCCATGCGGCCGCCGAAGTTGTGCAGCATGTTCCAGACCCACGGCACGCCCTGGTTCTCCATGGGGCCCGCCTGCGAGCGCAGGTCGCCCTGGAGGTCGAGAACGAGGGCCTGGTCCTTCTTGTGCAGACCGGAGAGCTTCTCCTCGTCGATGCCGCCCTGCCACTGCTGCATGACCCACACGGCGTCGGCGTCGAAGTCGATCATCTTCTTCTGGACGGTGCGGTAGATGTCGACGATGTTGAAGCCCGGGGGCAGGGTGCCGCCCTCGTGGAACGGGTCGACGGCGTAGTAGTTCGAGACGTCGCCGAAGAGGCGGCGCTGGGTCTCGTAGAACGTGGTGCCGACCTTGTCGAAGTAGTCCTCCTTGCCGTTGCGCCTGTCCTCCTCGGTCAGGTAGGTCTTGATCATGTACGGGCGGGCGTAGCCGGACCAGCCGCCCGAGGACGCCGCGACCGCCTTGGGGTTCTTCTGCTCGAAGTCCGTGGGAACCTGGCCGCCGAAGCCCTGGATGACGGGCTTGATGCCGTACGCCTGCATGCGGTCGTGGATCTTGCGGGCGAGCTCGGTGCGCTGCTCGAACCAGGCGTCGGGCAGCGGGCCGCCGGCAGAGAACATGTTCTGCATGTAGAACCAGGCATAGTAGGCCGGGCCGGTGAGGTACTCCTTCACCTCGGCGTCCGTGTAGCCGTACTCCCTCAGCGTCTGGCGCAGGACCTCCTCCTGGCCGACGATGTCGAGCATGAGGTTCACGCCGTTCATGGCGCACCAGTCCAGGAAGGGCTCGTACTCGCCCCAGTCCCAGAAGGCCATGGTGTAGGAGTACGTGCAGAAGTTGAGCGCGTAGCGGTACTCGTAGTCGGTGTACTTGAGCAGCTTCTTGCCGACCGAGGGCGCGCTGGCGGGCATCTCGAGGTTGGATCCGAACAGCGGGTTGTAATCGACCTTGCAGTAGTGGCGCAGGTAGTAGTTGAGGCCGGAGGCGAGGCTCACGCCGTTGTTGGCGCGGATGCGGATGCGGCCGTCGCCGGCGTCGGAGATCTCGAACACGTCGCGGCCGTCGCGGGCGCCGCGCAGCTCGAAGACGAACCAGTCCTGGTACTCCTTGCCGAGCACGCGGCCCACCAGGTCGCGCACCTCGCCGAGGGTCTTCTTCTCGGCGTACGCGGCGTCGGTCGCGACGCGGTCCCACTCGCGGCCCCAGTCGGTGTCGGCGAAGTCCTGGACCCGGATGGGGGTCTCGGGCGCCGCCTCGTCGGAGACCTTGTCGCCGAAGACGGCCGCCTCCGCGACGTTCACGGCCTGGGCGGCGGAGTTGAAGTTGATGGAGACGCGCACGTAGCGAGCCTCGACGGGTTCGAACTCGTGCGTCGTCGCGGCATCGGTCGCCTTCGCGTCGTCGGCCTTGTAGGCGACCTTGTCGAAGTGCTCGCCGTCCGCCGAGGTGTAGAGGCTGTAGTGGTAGTAGGATCCGGCGCGCAGGGTGAGGTCGATGCGCGAGACCCGGTAGAGCCCGTGCAGGTCGATATCGATGAAGCGGCGGTAGTCCTGCATGGACCGGTTGCCCGGGGACTCCCAGTAGGTGCCGGCGTCGCCGTCGACCGCGAGCGCGGGGGCGTGGCCGTCGGCGGAAGCGCCGGCGGCGGTGAGGCCGGTGATGGGCG
>USLT01000113.1 GCA_900555585.1 uncultured Collinsella sp. | reverse complement strand
CGGCCGCCGCGCTCACCGGGCACACCGTCGACCGCGCCGAGCTCGTGCGCATCGCCACGGCGGTCGAGGGGCACCCCGACAACGTCGCCCCCGCGATCCTGGGCGGCGCCGTGTGCTCCTTCACGCCCGAGGGCGGACTCCCCCGCTGCCTTCGCTACGAGGTCAGCGACCGCCTGCGATTCATCACCGTGATCCCGCCCTACGAGGTCCACACCAGCGAGGCCCGCAAGGTCGTGCCGCAGGAGCTCCCGCTCGCATCCGCCGTGTGGCAGATGGGGCGCATCGCGGGCATGACCCGCGGGCTCGAGACCGGCGACCTCGCGCTCATCGCCGACGCCAACGACGACCGTCTGCAGGAGCCCTACCGCCGCGCGCTCATCCCCGACTACGACGCCATCCGCCGCACGTGCCTGGACGGCGGGGCGGGCACTCTGTGGATATCGGGCTCCGGCTCGACCCTCATGGCCGTGACCGATGACACCATCGTCGCCAAGTTCCTGCAGGTCCGCCTGCGCGAGGCGTTCCCCGACTGCGAAACGCATATCCTCACCTGCGACACGCAGGGCGCCCAGATCGAGTACCTGTAGCGCCCGACCGCGACCGAAGGCACCATCCGATTACACAGGCGAGCCCCGCCCGCGCGCATGCGGACGGGGGCTCGCCTTCGCTCTAGCCGGGTTGCACGCGGTCGCGCCTAGCCGCGGCGGCGGTCTATGCGCATCGTGACGAGCGTGAGGAGGAGGGCGACCACCGAGAAGGACGCGCCCACCAGGCCCGCGCTCGCCATGCCGGGACCCGCCACCACGGCCGAGCCGACGGCCGTGCCGAAGCTGATGCCGATGTTGAAGGCCGTGGGCTCCACGGAGCTCGCCAGCATCATGGCCTTAGGGTGCCGCTGCCGCGCGACGCGCATGAACATGGTGATGCACGGCACCGAGAGCACGTACATGGAGACGCCGATGGCGAGGACCACGGCCAGGGCGAGGGGCATCGTCGAGCCGAGCGCGTACAGCGCGAGCAGCAGGCCGGTCTGGATGACGAAGACCGGCACCAGGCCGCGCATGCCCGCGCGCGAGTCCAGCACGCCCGAGAGCATGTTGGAGATGATGCACATCACGCCGTAGACCATGAGCACCGCCGACGCCTGGAAGGGGCTCAGCCCCAGGACCTGCTCGAGGTAGGGCGTGATGAACGCGTAGAAGACGTAGACGCCGCCCACGCCGAAGACGAAGATCGCCATGCCGGTCAGGACCTGGGGCTCGGTCAGAAGGCCGATCTGGTCGCGGACGGTCGCGGGCTCGTCGGTCTCCCCGGCGCGGGGCAGCACGGCGACGAGCGCGAGGCACACCACCACGGCGACGGCGAGGACCGCCCACATCGCGACATGCCAGCTCGAGAGCTCGGCGATCATCTTGCCGATCGAGGTGGACAGCACCATGGCCACCGAGAAGGCGCCGTAGACCAGGGAGATCGCGAAGGGCGTGCGCTTGGAATCCATGAGCTCGGGCAGGTAGGTGACGCCGACCGCGAGCAGGCCGCCGGAGACCGCGCCCAGCACGAGGCGGGCGGCGTACAGCAGCTCGAACGTCGGCGCGAGGGCCGCGAGGAGGTTGCCCGCGCAGAAGACGACCGAATACCCGACGAGCAGCGTGAACCGGCGGAACCTGCCCGTGGTGAGCGCGAGGATCGGGGTCAGGATCGCATAGGAGAGGGCGAACGCGCTGACGAGCCCTCCCACGCGCGCGAGCGGCACCGAGAAGGCGTCGGCGACCTGCTGCTCGATACCGATGACGATGAACTCCGAGGAACCCAGGATGAAGCCCATGACCACCAGCAGCAGGACGCAGAGGTTGCGCCGGGCCGGCGACAGGTCGGCCGCGGACGCGGCGCGCGGCGCCTCGATGGAGCGGGTATCGGTAGTCATGCATCTCCCCTCGTCATACCGGGCTGCCACCCGGTCCAAATAGCATTCCGCGGGCAATCGTACCATGGCCGGCACGCATTTTTTCCATGCAAGACTGGTACCATTAGGCATCGAAAACACGCCAGACAACTGCGAGGAGCACCATGGCACCCACCATCGCGATCATCGGCGCGCTCGAGAAGGAAGTGCGCCAGATCTATACCTCCATCGAGCACGGGACCGTCGTCGAGGAGGCGGGCCTCAAGATCATCGGCGGCGAGTACCACGGCTTCAACATCGTGTGCACCACCGCCGGCATGGGCACCGTCAACGCCGCCGCGACGGCGCAGCACCTCATCTCCAAGTACGACGCCAACGCCATCATCTTCAGCGGCATCGCCGGCGGCCTCAACCCCGCGCTGCACATCGACGACGTGGTGATCGGCGAGCGCCTGCGCTACATCGACACGGATACCGCGCTCATCGCCGAGTCCGCGCCCGGGCTCGAGGAGTTCGCGAGCAGCGACTTCCTCGTCGACCTCGCCGAGGAGACCCTCCTCGCCCACGGCTACGTCGACGCCTCCCTCGACGAGGACGCGGACGCCCGCGCCGCCGCCGACGCGACCTTCTTCCGCCGCAACGACACCTCCGCCGACGTGCACCGCTACCTGCGCGGCACCATCGCCACCGGGGACCGCTTCATCACGGGCGCCCAGGCGCGCGACGAGGTCGTCTCCGCCACGCAAGCGGACTGCGCGGAGATGGAGGGCGCCGCCATCGCCCACATCGCCGCCAAGAACGGCATCGACTGCCTGGTGCTGCGCGCGATCTCGGACAACTGCGACGAGGCATACGACGCCTTCTGCGAGCGAGAGTTCGACCTCGACGGCTACGCCCGCTCCGCGAGCGCCCTCACGCTCTCGATCATCCGCCGCCTGGCCGCGAAGCTCGGCATCTCCGACAACTAGGCCGACCGCCCGGCACGCCCGCACACCCATTCCCTAGGAGGCCCCATGAGCCAGATCAACTACAACCTCGCCAAGTTCGTCGCCAGCTACGGCGCCATCAAGCAGATCCCCGAGTCGACCTGCCCCGAGGTCAGCTTCGTCGGCCGCTCCAACGTGGGCAAGTCCTCCATCATGAACAAGCTCTTCGGCCGCAAGGGCCTGGTCAAGGTGTCGAGCACCCCCGGCAAGACCGCCAACATCAACTTCTTCGAGGCCGACGGCATCCACTTCGTCGACCTCCCCGGCTACGGCTTCGCCCAGCGCTCCAAGTCCGAGCGCGGGCGCTGGGCCGAGCTCATCGGCGACTTCCTGGACAGCGAGCGCAGCTTCAACCTCGTGGTCTCGCTCGTCGACATCCGCCACGACCCCTCCAAGCTCGACTTCGAGATGATCGAGTACCTGCGCGAGGGCGAGTTCAACTTCGTGGTCTGCCTCACCAAGGCCGACAAACTCAGCAAGAGCCAGCAGACCAAGCAGCTCGCGAGCATCCGCAAGCAACTCGGCGTGCCGGCCGACAACATCATCGTGACCAGCTCCCAGACGGGCGTCGGGATCGACGCGCTCAAGCGCCGCATCGAGGAGGACTGCCTCGGCGACGAGGACGGCTACGAGGTCGAAGAGGAGTAGCGCCGCGCGCGAGCGGCACCGCGGTGCGCGTGCGCCGCAAGGGATAGGGACGGGACCCCCCTACTCCGCCAGGCGCTCGACCTCGGACTCGTGCTTGTGCGCCTCGCGACCGTAGGCGATCCAGTAGCCCACGCCGACGATCAGGATGCCGCCGGCGATGTTGCCGAGCGTGGCCGGAATCAGGTTCCTCCCGATGAACTCGCCCCAGCCGACTTCGGCCCCCTGCATCATGCCCAG
>USLT01000112.1 GCA_900555585.1 uncultured Collinsella sp. | reverse complement strand
AAATCGCGCCCGTCTCCTCTAACAGGTTGAGGTTCCGGTAGACCGTGCCGCGGCTGATCCTTTCGTCGAGTTCCCGCACGGCGAGGTAGATGTCGTCGGCGGTCGGATGGTCGTTGCGAGAGCGCACGGCATCGAGCACCAGCTGGCGCTGGCGCGTGTTCCTTCTTTGGACACCCATGCACATCCCCTCTCGATCGGTACTGGTTTTCCGCAGCGAGCCAGGCTCGGGCGGTAAAATGGTATCAGACCGATTGTAATTGGGTTGGCGGCGCCGTCAAGCGACGGCGCCGGACGGCGTCCTTGCTGTGTAGATATGGTGCGCGGCGCCTTAGGCCTCGTCTGCCGGGAAGGTCACACCGGCCTGCCGCCTCGCCTCGTCCATGACGCGCATCGTGGCGAGCGTCACCTCCGCGAACCTGTCGACCGTGCCGAACGGTCCGCAGGGGGCCGCCGCCGCGTCCGCCCCGCCCTGAACCGCCTCGACCGCGTCGAGGAAGTCCGAGAGCTCGAAACACATGTTATTCTGGCACGGCTCGAGCTCGACCTCGGTCGTCGCGGTGGCGGTGCTGGAGTAGCCCATCTGCTTGGCGGCGTTGCGCACCGCCTGCCCGCGCATGTCGACTCGGTAGCGGGACGGCGTCGACAGCGCGTCGAGCGTCCAGGTGCCGAGCTCGCCCTCCACCTGGTTCTCCGCGAGGTCGGCGGTGATCTTGGAGTAGTGGAGCGTCACCACCTTGTCCGGATAGGCTGCGAGGATGACGCCGGCGCCGTCGATCGCGCCGTTGGTGAGCGCGCGCGTCGACTCGTCGAGCAGGACGGGGGCGCAGCAGATCGATTCCGGCTCCCCGAAGAGGGCGATCATGGGCTCGACGGAGTAGACGCCGATATCCATGAGCGCGCCGCTCGCCATCCGGCAATCGAAGATGTTGGTGCGCTCGCCGGCGAGGATGTCGTCGTAGCGCGACGAGTACTTGCCGAATCGCAGGGTCGCGCGACGGATCTTGCCGATCTCCCCGAGCGCCTCGACGGCGCGGTGGAAGTTGGGGTCGTGCAGGGGGCGCATGGCCTCGAGCGCGACGACGCCGGCTCGTCGTGCCGCCCCGAGGACCTCAGCGGCCTCGCGCTCGTTGGCGCAGAGGGGCTTCTCGACCAAGATATGCTTGCCCGCCCGGATGGCGGCGAGCGCCTGCTCGCGGTGCAGGGCGTTGGGGCTCCCTATGTAGACGGCGTCGACGTCGTCCGCCGCGCAGAGCTCCTCGAGCGCGGAGAAGCCGCGCTCGCCGCCGCGCTCGCGCGTGAAGGCGTCGGCGCGGTCGGCGTCGCGGGAGAGCGTGCCCACGAAGGTCGCGCGGTCGCTGTCGTTCACGACCTCGACGAAGTTGTCGGTGATCATGCTGGTGCCGATGGTTGCGATGCGGATCATGGTGTCCTCCTGGTTGAGAGCCCGGGCGCGCCTAGTCGGCGTCGCCCTCGACGAAGCCGCGGTCGATGGCGAGCGCGCCCGAGTCCGCGGCGGTGGTGGCGAGTTGGTCGCAGCGCTCGTTGAGCGGGTGGCCCGCGTGCCCCTTGACCCAGTGGAAGGTGACGTCATGGGGCCTCTTCGCCTCGATGAGGCGCTTCCAGAGGTCGATGTTCTTGACGGGCTTCTTGGCGGCGGTCTTCCAGCCCCGCTTGACCCATCCGTCGACCCAGTGCTTGTTGAACGCGTTGACCACGTACTGCGAGTCCGAGTGGAGCTCGACCTCGCACGGCCGTTTGAGCGCCTCGAGCGCCGCGATGACGCCGAGCAGCTCCATGCGGTTGTTGGTCGTGCGCTCGAAGCCGCCCGACAGCTCGAGCGTGTGCTGCTTGCCCGAGGGGGCGGTGTAGCTCAGGACGGCTCCGTAGCCGCCGTTGCCGGGGTTGCCGCGCGCGGCGCCGTCGGTGTAGACGAGTACCTTCACAGTGCTCCTTTGCGTTTCGCTTCCTTCAGCGCTCCATTCTACCCCCAACGAGGCGCGGTCCCGGTCGGGGCTCGTGCGGCGCCCGTGCCCGCAGATGATGGCTATCGCGATTCGAACGGGGGTATAAGGGACGAAGTTTACGATTGTGTCCCCGTGCACGCGGGGCGACGCGACTGCTAAGGAGTGGACCGCCGGTGGCCCAAGACAACGACGAATTCCAAGATATGCTGCATACCATGTTCGGCTTCTCGCGGGGCGGCTTCGGCTCCGGTTTCTCGGGCCAGCGCACCGACGACGGGCCGATCCCCGTCGACGCCGTCATCGATGGGGAGGAGCGACCCGCGGGCGGTGGGAAGCCCGGTCGCGGCGGGCACGGCCCTGGGACCTTCGCTCAGCGCGTCGCGCAGTGGAGCCGCCGGGCGTTCATCGCGCTCGCCGTCGCGCTCCTCATCGCGCTCGCGGTGGGGTACTGGTGGTTCCATCCCGCCCTCAACCTCCAGAGCCCCCGCGTGTGGAGCTGGATCCTCATGATCGCCCTCGTGGCTATCCTCGGCCTGCAGGTCGCCGCCATCAGGAGCGACAAGCACAAGAAGCTCTTCCAGCGACTGGTCTTCGTTCCCGTCGCCGTCATCGTGGCGTTTTTCCTGGGGATCCTGCTCGGCCAGCCCTTCATCCCGGGCAACGCCGCGCGGTTCGCGTCGGTGCTTAAGACCACCGACGGCGACTTCGCCAAGGACATCGAGCAGGTCGACTACTCCGAGGTCCCGGTCATCGACCGCGACTCCGCCGTGCTGCTCGGCAACCGCGCCATGGGCTCGATCCCCGAGTACGTCAGCCAGTTCGAGATCAGCCCGGCGTACAGCCAGATCAACTACCAGGGCCGTCCGGTCCGCGTGAGCCCGCTCACCTACGCCGACCTCTTCAAGTGGTTCTCCAACCGCGGCAACGGCATCCCCGCCTACGTGCTCGTGGACATGGTCACGCAGGAGGCCGAGGTCGTCCGCCTGAAGCAGCCCATCAAGTACAGCGAGTCCGAGCCGCTGGCGCGCAACATCGACCGCTACGCGCAGCTCAAGTACCCCACCTACATGTTCGATCAGAAGTCCTTCGAGCTCGACGAGGAGGGCACGCCCTGGTGGGTCTTCCCGGTCCAGAAGCGCACCATCGGCCTGTTCGAGGGAACCACCATCAACCGCGTCGTGCTCGTGAACGCATGCACGGGCGAGACCGCCGACTACGCTATCGACGAGGTGCCCGCCTGGGTCGACCGCGCCTACCCGTCCGACCTGCTTATCCAGCAGTACAACTGGAGCGGCGCCTACGGCAAGGGCTGGCTCAACTCGATCCTCGGCCAGGTCGGCGTCGTGCGCACCACGCCCGGCAAGGACGGCCAGCTCGGGTACAACTACCTCGCCCAGGGTGGCGACATCTACCTGTACTCCGGCGTGACGTCGGTGACGGCCGATAGCTCCAGCATCGGCTTCATCCTGGTCAACCAGCGCACCGGCGAGTCCCACTTCTACTCCGTCCCCGGCGCGACCGAGGATTCGGCCATGGACTCGGCCGAGGGCCAGGTCCAGAACCTCAAGTACCAGGCAACCTACCCGCTGCTGCTCAACGTGTCGGGGCAGCCCACCTACTTCATGGCCCTGAAGGACAACGCCGGCCTCGTCAAGATGTACGCGATGATCAACGTGCAGCACTACCAGGCGGTCGCGACGGGCAGCACCGTCGCATCCACCCAGGAGAGCTACCTGGCCATGCTGGCGGCCGATGGAACGCTGTCGGACGAGGAAGCGGCCGCGGCGGGCGCCGAGGAGAAGGCCTCCGGGAAGATCGCGAGCATCGCGCAGGCCGTCATCGACGGCA
>USLT01000111.1 GCA_900555585.1 uncultured Collinsella sp. | reverse complement strand
CGTCTTGCGCTTGTTGGTGTAGAAGTCGACGACCTCGGGGTCGACCTCGTAGCCGTGCTGGGCAGCGGCCTGGCACGCGATACGGATGCCGCCGTTGACGTGCAGGGCACGCTTAAGGGGAGCATCGGTCTGCAGGCCGACGATGGTCTCGCGCTCGGGGTGCTCGGCGTCGATGTAGCCAGCGGGATGGCTGGTGATACCGGTCACGACCTTGGTGTCCATATCGAGCACGCCGCCCTGCTCGCGCTCCTTGAGGAGCAGAGCCATGACGTCGTCCCACAGCTTGGTGGTGCGCTCGGTGGGGCCGACGAGGAAGGACTCGTCGCCCTCGTAGGGGGTGTAGTTCTTCTGAATGAAGTCGCGGACGTCAACCTCGTTGAGCCAATTGCCGCCCTCGAAGCCTTCCCATGCCTCCTGCATTTTTGTGACCACTCTCCTCAGAGTCGACTCGCGCGCGACGGGGACTCGCGCAGTGTATAGAACCTCGGGGTCGCGGCTGGTCTGCCCCTTCGGAATGCATAGCGATCGCCATGCATCTGCGTGTTGCCGCTCATGGGTGCATAAAGCACCTTTTGCAGAAAAGCACGCGCGTTTACGAGCAATTTCTTGCCGCTCACCGAGTATTCACCCATGGTTGAAAGAGTAGCATATCCAGGGCATATAAAACAGTTGCCTTTTAATACTTTTTTATTAATCTGGTTACCCTTCCCTGATGGTCCGCCCGTCGTCATCGCCCATGCGGGCCGGGTCCGACCGCCCCCTCCCCCGCGTGCCCGACCGCATGCTGGCCGTGCGCCCGGATGGAGGTTTCAAGGCATCGGGCCGCGGGCGATTAGCTTCGCCGCGCGGTGGTACATACACCTTGCGCACATCGACCGCCCGGCCGCGAACGCGGGCGGGCCACGCTGAAATGGAGTTGATACTATGCGCGCCACGCGCGAACACGCGCACGTCGACGACGACCCCCTTCTCTTGGGAATCCGACCGATCGGTCCCCGTCCCTCCGCGACTTCCATCAAGCCCGTGCCGGCGACGAGGATCGTCTTGCAGAAGAACCATTCGGCAGACCAGCGCTCCAACCTTAAGCGGGCATATGCGCACTTCATGTACAAATCCCGCACCTCGGGCCCGTCCCATGAAGAGCCCTCCCCTTCCGACACCTGGCCGAAGCGCCCCTACGCCGCTTCCATCTAGGCCGCCATGCCGCCCCGGCCGGACATCGAGGCAGGCGGCTGGCAGGGCACCGCGACCATGGACGGACGAAGCCCTCGGCCTCGTCCGTTTTTCCATCGCGCGCCGGCGCCGACTTTTCCGACATGAAAAAGCGCCTCGCCCGATGCCGTCTGGCACCAAGCGAGGCGCATCCATCACCTCATGGCGAACAGCATGCCGACGACCATGCCGCCCACGAGCCAGCCCATCGGGCCCAAGGCGCCGGCGATAGGCGCAGTCAACAGCTCGCCCATACCATCACGCCGCATGGCGCGCGCGGATCGCGTCGTTCACGATCCCCTTGCTCATGAGGTAGGTGACCAGGAAGTACCCTCCGTAGCACAGCAGGAAGATCGCGCAAGTGAAGCCGACGGTGAAACCGATGGACAATCCGCCGAACAGCTTGATGATCTCGATCACCACGCGAAGGGCCACCATCGAGTGCGCGACGCCCATCAGAAGCGGGAATATGAAGAAGACGGCCTGCTGGGCCAGCACGGAGCGCATGACCTCGCGCCTCGAAGTGCCCAGCTCGGACAGGATACGGTAGTTCTTGCTCGAGTCCGCGACGCCCGACAGCTGCTGGATCGTCAGGATCGCCGCGCAGGCCACCACCAGGACGAAGCCGATGTAGATGGCCAGGTAGCTGATGAGGCCGTTCATGGAGTTGGTGCTCTCGTAGCTCTGCGAGCGCGTCATCTCCATGCCCCAAAGGCCGCTCTGCGTGCCGTCGGCATTGAGGACGTTGCCCCACGAGCGGTCGCGGCGCACGTAGCCCTCCGTCTCGTCATAGGAGAGACCGGGCTTGTAGTTGGCCAGCAGATAGCTGCTGTACAGGGGTAGGCCGAGCTCCTCGACGACGGCGTCGGGCACGATGATGGTGCCGGAGTTGCTCCCCATCGAGGCGTTGGCGAACGAGCTCGCCGTGGCGTCCACGCGGTCCGCAACCGGGAGCAGCTTCCTGCCGGCCATCTCCACCGGGACACCCTGCTCGAGCGCGGCGTCGTAGACCGCGTTCACCGTCTCGCCCATGTCGCTCGTGAGCAGGTAGCCATCCCTACCCAGGTCGATACGGGGCTTGCCGCGGAAATCAAGGTAGCGGTTGTAGTCGCTCTCCTTCATCACCTGCAGGCCCAGCAGGGTGACGTTGCTCGATGCGGTGCCCGCCGGCAACGGCATGTCGACGGCGTCGGCGATCTGGTTGAGCGTCACGACGGGGGCGCCCTCACCCGCAGGCTGCGAATCGTAGACATCGACCTGGACGTGCTTCCCGATGATGCTCGCGAGGTCGAAACGCTCCTCGTCGGCCTTCTCCGGATCGACCACGTCGCCCTCGCTCTCCCGCAAGATGCCCACGGGCTCCTCGGCGAGCTTCATGGGCGGATAGCCCTCGGCCTCGAACGCGGCGACCTGCTCTGGGTCGTTCACCACGTCGGGTCCGTAGTACATGAGGATGCGCGTGTAGTCCGCCGGCGTGTTGCGCTCCACGCTCGTATTCATCACGTTCGCGATGGACATGCCGCCCGTCACGCTCGTGATGGCCAGGAACAGGATCATCGATATGATCGCCATGGAAAAGCTTACCGTGTTCACCTTGGCCGAGAGCTGGCGCATGGTGAACATGTTGAGCCCGCGCCAGTAGAGGCCGCGCGCCCCCTGGAGCACCTTGAGCAGGAAGCCCGAGAAGCCGAAGAAGAACAAGATGGTGCCGGCGACCACGATGCCCGTCGTGAGCATGAACTGCTGAAGCGCCTCGTCGTACTCGCTGGGGGCCGCGTCGATGGGGAGGCCGTCGCGCAGGAGGCGGTAGTACGCCCATCCGATCAGCCCCGCGCCCAGGATGAATATGATCGCGGACAGGATGGGATTACGCGTCTTGACGGCCTCGTTCCTGCGGCTGGCGCTCATAAGATCGATGATCTTGGCACGGCGCACCACGCCCAGGTTGAACAGAAGCGTCACCATGAAGATGGCGAGCAGGCAGCCCACGGTGATCCCGAGCGCCCTCATGGAGAAGAAGAAGTGGAAGTCGGCGATCTGCGTCTTGAACAGCGATGCCGTGAAGAACGTCATGAGCTGGGAGAACCCCACCCCGAAGACGATGCCGAGCACGAGGGCGGCGCCGGACACGATGGCCGTCTCGAGGGCCATGACGCGCGAGACCTGGCCGCGGCTCATGCCGAGGACCTGGTAGAGGCCGAACTCCTTCTTCCGGCGCTTCATGATGAAGCCGTTGGCGTACACCATCAGGAAGCCCATGACCAGTGCCAGGAACATGGTCAGGCCGCCCATGATGGAGCCGAGCAGCTCCGGAAGCCCCTCTTCCTGCAAGACGATGTCGGCCTGGACCGAGATGGTGTTGAACGAATAGAACACCGTGACGGCCAACGTGAGCGTGAGCAGGTAGACCAGATAGTCCTTTCCCGCGCGACGCACGTTGCCCCAAGCGAGCTTACAGAGCATCGGAACCCTCCCCGCCCATCATGGCGACGACCTCCATGATGCGGTCGAAGAACACGCGGCGGGGGCTGTCGCCGCGGCGCAGCTCGGTGAAGATGCGGCCGTCGCGGATGAACAGCACGCGGTTGGTATAGCTCGCGGCGAAGCTGTCGTGCGTGACCATGAGGACGGTCG
>USLT01000110.1 GCA_900555585.1 uncultured Collinsella sp. | reverse complement strand
CCCCCTTGGACGCGGTCGCCCGCCTGCGCGGCGAGCGGCCGCGTCGCGCGGACGAGGGACCGCTTCTGGTCGTCGGATAGGTCGTCCCAGAACGGGAGGTTGGCGCTGAGGTGCTGCTGCAGGGTGGTTTCGGCGGTCATGGTGCCTCGATGCTATCGATGGGTGGGCGTCATGCCGCCTACGCTACGTCCTCTCGGCTCGGAATGCAACCGCCCGCCGGGGGAATCGCCCGCGCGCTCCCGCCTTCGCCCTAGATCGCGATGCCGCAGTCCGCGACGCCGTCGCGACGGCGTTCCCGGTCGAGCATCGTCTCCTGGTAGAAGCCGTAGCCGCCCGCGATGTTGGCGCATGCGAAGCCGTGCTGCATCAGGATGCGGCACGCCACGTAGCTGCGAAGCCCGCTGGCGCAGAAGACGCGCAGGCGCTTGTCGCGCGGCAGCTCGCCGAGCCGGGCCCGGAGCTCGTCTACGGGGATGTGCAGGGCGCCCTCGATGGCGCCGCGGGAGACCTCGCCCTTCGTGCGGGTGTCCAGCAGGATCTCGCCCTCAACGGGCTTGAGCGCCTCGGTCCAGTCCATCTGCTCCACGCGGCCGGCGAGGATGTTCTCGATCACGAAGCCCGCCATGTTGACGGGGTCCTTGGCGGAGGAGTACGGCGGCGCGTAGGCCAGGTCGAGCTCGGTAAGGTCTGCCGCGGTCATGTTCGCGCGGATGGCGGTCGCGAGCACGTCGATACGCTTGTCGGCGCCGTCGGTGCCGATGATCTGCGCCCCGAGGATCCGACCCGACCCGTCCTCGTAGACGACCTTCATGGTCATGCTGCCGGCGCCGGGGTAGTAGGTGGCGTGGCTGGCGGGGGAGAGGACCACGTGGCGGGCGTCGAGGCCGGCGGCCAGGGCCGCGCCCTCGGTCAGGCCCGTGGCGGCGACGGTGAGGTCGAAGAGCTTGAGCACGGACGAGCCCTGGCTTCCGGTGAAGCGGCTCGCGATGCCGCAGATGTTGTCCGCGGCGATGCGGCCCTGCTTGTTTGCGGGGCCGGCGAGCGCGATCAGCGCGTCGGCGCCGGTGACGAAGTGCTTGACCTGCACGGCGTCGCCCACGGCGTAGATGTCGGGGTCGCTGGTGCGCATGTGCTCGTCGGTCGTGATGGATCCGCGCATGCCGAGCTCGAGGCCCGCATCGCGCGCCAGGGAGGACTCGGGGGCCACGCCCACGGCGAGGATGACGAGGTCGGCGACGAGCTCGCGCCCGTCGGCGAGCGCGGTGGCGAGGCGCCCCTCGCGCTCCTCGAATCCGGTGACGTCCGCCTCGAGCAGCAGGTCGACTCCGTGGGAGCGCAGGTGGTTGTGCGCGATCGCGGCCATGTCGGCGTCGAGGGTCGGCATGACATGGGCGCCGCGCTGGACGACGGCGACGTCGATGCCGCGGTCGCGCAGGTTCTCCGCCATCTCCAGGCCGATGAACCCCGCGCCGACCACGACCGCGGACGCCGGCTGCTCGCGCTCGACGTGATCGTGGATGCGGAAGGCGTCCTCCACGGTGCGCAGCGTCATGATCCGCTCGTGGCGTATGCCGGGCAGGTCGGGCACGACGGCGCGCGCGCCGGGGGAGAGGATGAGCTTGTCGTAGGCCTCGGTATACTCCTCGCCGCTCGCGAGGTCGCGGACGGCGACCGTCTTGGCGGCCCGGTCGATCGCGACGGCCTCGCTCAGCACGCGCACGTCGATGTCGAAGCGGTTGCGGAAGCTCTCGGGCGTCTGCAGGGTGAGCTTGCGACGGTCGGTGATCGTCCCGCCCACGAAGTAGGGCAGGCCGCAGTTGGCGTAGCTGACGTACCCGGTGCGCTCGAGCACCACGATCTCGGCGTTCTCGTCGAGTCGGCGCAGGCGCGCGGCCGCGGTCGCCCCTCCGGCGACGCCCCCGATGATGACTACCTTCATGGTCTACTCCCTTCCGGCGACGAGCTTGCCGGACCAGCGGGTGATCCCGCCCATATCCGTGACGTCGGCGTATCCGAGCTGGTCGAGGACGCGGCATGCCTGGGCGCTGCGCGCGCCCGACAGGCAGTAGACGAAGAGTGGCGTCTCGCGCTGCGGGATGCGCGTGAGGATGGATTGGATCCCGGCAAGCGGGAAGTTGCGGGCGCCCTCGATGTGCCCCTCGTAGAACTCAGCGGGCGTGCGCACGTCGAGTACGACGGCGCCCTCCGTCGCGCGGGCGGTCTCCATGTGGGCGTCGATGCCCTGTCCGAATAGCGATCCGAGCAAACCCATGACGGGCTCCTTTCTTCCAAGTTATCGACTCAGAAGATAGCAAGCTCGCCTGCCTGCCGTCAGTGACGAGGTCACCCAGCCGCGGGCGTCCTATCTATATAGGAGGCGGTAGAGCGCTCGGGGCAGCGGGCACTTCGAGACGATCGTCTCGCGTTCCCGGACGTCGGGCGATCCCCCTCCCGTCGCGCGGGCGGCTTGCGCGAAGAGCCGGTCGGCTTCCGGGACCGAGCGGCCGGACCGTACGGCGGAGATCAGATGGTCGATGGCTTCGGAGCGGGATCGGCGCGCCATACCCATGCGGGGCTGTCCCGCGGAGTCGGGAACGGTGCGCGCGCCGAGCGCGACTACGCCCCCTCCCCACGGAATGCCAGCGCCGTCGAGGCGGCCGCGCAGCGGTTCGAGCGCCGTCTCGGCGACGCGCTCCTCGAGTCGGTCCGTGCAGGCGATCGCGTATGCGAGCGGGGGGCGATCACCGCCGCTCGCCGCGACGGCATCGAGCAGGTCGACGACGGCATCGGGGTCGCGCTGGCCGCGGTCCGCGTCGATTCCGATGACGAGCGCATCGAAGCTGCCCTGGACGGCGGCTGCGCTCCAGCCCCCGGCATCGAGGCGGGCGAGTTCCGGCGGCTCGGACTCGCCCTCGACGCCCAGGGCCCGGGCGGATATGCGGTCGTAGGCGATGAGCGCATCCGCGAAGTCGTCGAGCAGCAAGCCGGAGGCGCTGGGGCGGTTCCGCGCCCCGTGCGCGCAGGCTGCGGAATCGACTAGCGCGATGCGCCGGGGCGTCGCGGGCCTCTTCTCGTCGTGCTCCATGGGTACCGCCTGTTCTGTATCGGGCGCATCTCGGCGACGCCCCGGTAGGGTGCTTGCGTCTATGGTACCCGCCCGGCATGCCGCGGTCGGGCGCGGCGAGATGTGTGTCCGTCGTGTGGTGGCGAGCGCCTAACTTGACTCGACGGCCCGCTCTCGGCATACTTCTACTGTTCATAGCACGAATCCGCTGCCAGAGACAGCAGGTGCCGCGGGGTCATCCCCAAGGCTTAATGGGAGTTCCCGCCAGCCGAGGTGGTCGAGTAGTACGTCTTCTCGCCCCCGTCGCTCTTGCAGCACGGGGGCTTTTCTTTTTCGAGACGCAGCCCCCGCCATGTCAGGCGCGGTACGTGCCCGAGAAAGAAAAAGAAGGAGGTGTACACATGCCAAAGCAGTACAAGGTCGATATGGTCGCCGAGATCGAGTCCGCTATCGAGAACAACGCCGGTGTCTTCGTCGTTTCTTACAACGGCCTCACCGTCAAGCAGGCTCAGGATCTGCGCAACCAGCTCCGTGAGTGCGGCGCTCAGATGAAGGTTTACAAGAACAACCTCGTCCGCATCGCTCTCGAGAACAAGGAGCAGCCCAGCCTCGACGAGATGCTCGTTGGCCCGCTCGCGTACGTGTTCTACGAGACCGAGCCCGTCAGCGCAGCCAAGGCCCTCAAGGAGTTCGCTAAGAAGTCCAAGGGCGTTCTCGAGATCAAGGGCGGCATCTCTGACGGCCAGGTTGTTTCCGCTGCCGAGGTCGACGCCATCGCCGAGCTCCCCAGCAAGGATCAGCTCCTGGG
>USLT01000109.1 GCA_900555585.1 uncultured Collinsella sp. | reverse complement strand
ATGCTGGTCGACCCCGATCGCCTCGCCTCGCTCTCGGTTGGGCTGGGGGACGAGATCGACGCCCTGGCCGGCCGCATCCGGGAGCTCGCGGGCGACGAGGCCTTCAACATCTCGAGCCCCATGCAGCTCTCCCATATCCTGTTCGACGTGATGGGCCTGCCCACCAAGGGGCTGAAGAAGACCAAGACCGGATACTACTCGACCAACGCGCGCGTGCTGGAGGAGTTCGCCCGCGACCATGAGTTCGTCCGCCTGGTGCTCGAGTACCGGGAGAAGACCAAGATCAAGTCGACCTACCTCGATGCGCTGGGCCCGCTGCGTCGTGGCGACGGACGCGTCCACACCACCTACAACCAGACCATCACCGCGACGGGCAGGCTCTCGAGCTCGAATCCCAACCTGCAGAACATCCCGACGCGCTCCGAGCTCGGGCGCACGGTCAAGACCGCCTTCTCGGCGGGGGAGGGCTCCGTGCTGCTCGCGGTCGACTACTCCCAGATCGAGTTGCGCCTGCTCGCGCACCTCTCCGCCGACGAGCACCTGGTCGCCGCCTTCAACGAGGGCGAGGACTTCCATGCCGAGACCGCCGCGCGCGTCTTCGGCGTCGCGGTCGACGAGGTGACCCCCGACCTGCGCAGCCGCGCCAAGGCGGTCAACTTCGGTATCGTCTACGGTCAGCAGGCCTACGGGCTCTCGCAGACGCTCGATATCCCCATGGCGGAGGCGCGCGAGATGATCGACCGGTACTTCGAGGCCTACCCCGGCGTGCGCTCCTATCTGGACCGCACGGTCGAGGACGCCAGGGCCTGCGGCTACGCGGTCACCATGTTCGGCCGGCGCCGTCCCATCCCCGAGCTCAAGATGAAGAACCCCGTGCAGCGCGGCTTCGGCGAGCGCACGGCGATGAACCACCCGATGCAGGGCTCGGCCGCCGACATCATCAAGATCGCCATGGTCCGCGTGGCGCGCCGCCTGCGCATGGACGGCTATGCGGCCCGCATGGTGCTGCAGGTCCACGACGAACTCGATTTCGAGTGCCCGCTATCCGAGGTCGACGCGCTGACCGCCATGGTCCGTGAGGAGATGGAGAACGTGGTCGAGCTGCGCGTGCCGCTCATCGCCGAGGCGAGCACCGGCGTCACCTGGGCCGATGCCAAGTAGCACGAGCTAGAGCGACCGCGAGCGACGCGCGGCGAGCATCGCCTCGATGACGGTGGCGACGCCGCGCTCGTTGTTGCTCGGCGCGAGGTACGCGGCATGGGCGTGCATGTGCTCCTCGGCGTTGGCGACCACGAAGGGGTGGCCGACCGCCTCGAGCATCTGGATGTCGTTGTAGGTGTCGCCGAAGGCCGCGACGTCGCGCGCGTCGATGCCGAGGTAGTCGCACAGCCAGGCGATGCCCGTGCCCTTGTTGGTGCCGCGGTTCATGATGTCGATCCACTCGCGGCCGGCGTTGGTCACATGGAAGCGCCCGCCCCACGCGTCGCGGTAGGTCTCGGCGTAGACCTCCTCGGCGTCGCGCTCGGGGAAGAAGACGGTGTACTTGTTGACCTCGGCATCGAGTCCCGCGAGGGAGTCCACGTACTCGATCTTGGCGTAGAACCTCCTGAAGAAGTCGTCGTGGACGCGGTCGCATTCGCGGATGAAGCACGCGTCGACGCCGCAGACCGTCGGGCATCCGCGCCCGTCCGCGAGCGTGAAGTCGATGAGGTCCTGGTAGTCCTCGTGCGCCATGAGGTCCTTGTAGACCATGGATCCCTTGTAGATGACCCCGGCGCCGTTGTCGGACATGATCGCCATCTTGCCCAGGCTTTTGGGGAACATGCCCTTGAGGGTGTAGCTCGGCCGACCGCTCGCGGCGCAGAAGACCATGCCGGCCTCGCACATGCGCTCGATCAGCTCGTCCATGCCGGGCGGCATGGTGCCGTCGTCGGCGAGCAGCGTGCAGTCCATATCGGTCGCGACGACCTTGATGGATGCGAGGTCGGGGTCGTTGGTGTACGAGGGAAGCATGGGATCCTTTCATCGGGCGGGGCGCTCGGCGCCGTTTGCTAACTAGCCATTGTAGGGTCATATCCCGCGCTCTGCAGCGCGATTGCGTCCGGGTTGCGTTCCGTGTGGCGAAATCACGGCCAGTCCATCGGTTTTGGCGAGAACATAATACATGAAGATGCATAGATAATGTAACAAACCTATTTCTGAGAATAGATACTGATGACACTCCGCTGCGATGGAGTATCCTGCCATGCAGCACGCGGAACTTTCACGCATTGAGTTGCAAGGGAGAGGGGGATGGGCCCCCTCTGGTTGCGTCGTGCGAAAGGGGTCTCAGACAAAAACTGGAGGTAGCATCATGACTCACGAGACTGTCGATGCATCTGTACAGCACGCCATGCGTTCCCGTAGGGAGTTCCTGAAGCTCACGGGCATGACGGCTTTGAGCGTGGGAGGCTTGATGTTCCTCGCGGGCTGCGGCCCGGCCCCCCAGGGCGATGTGGAGGACTCCGCCGCGGATTCCGACGGGTTCGCGCAGCTGGGCGACGGTAAGACGCTGCGCGTCGGCATGGAGGCGGCGTACGCCCCGTACAACTGGCAGGTCTCCGAGGAGTCCGAGTTCACCATCCCCATCGAGAACGTATCGGGCGCCCATGCCGATGGCTACGACGTCCAAGTCGCCAAGATCATCGCGGAACAGCTCGGCATGGAGGCCGTCGCGGTCAAGCTCGAGTTCGGCTCGCTCATCGACGCGCTCAACAACGGCCAGGTGGATATCGTGTGCGCGGGCATGTCCGTCACGCCCGAGCGCGCCTCGGCGGCGGCGTTCTCCGAGTCGTATGTGGACGACGGCATCGTGATGATCGCCAAGGAGGATTCCGCGTACGCCGGCGCCACCACGTTCGCCGACCTCGAGGGCGCGTCGATCCTGGGCCAGGCGGCCACCATGTACGACGATGTGATCGACCAGATTCCCGGTGCCAACCATATGACGCCCGCGGAGACCGTCCCCATGGTCGTGGAGAACCTGCGCAGCGGCACGTGCGACGTCATCACCTACTCGAAGCTCTCCGCCCCCAAGCTGCTCGAGGTCTATCCCGATTTCGTCGAGCTCGAGATGACCGACGCCTTCGAGGGGTCGCGCATGCCCGACAACGCGGCGGTCGCGAAGGGCAACGATGCCGCGCTCGCCCGCATCAACGAGATCATCGCCGATATCGATGAGCAAGATCGACAGGACATGTGGTCGGCCTGCATGGACCGCCAGCCCGCCTAGCGCTCGCAGGCATCGTTAACCAAGATAATCATCAACGCTCCCGGCGCGCGTTGGGCACGGACCCGCGCGCCTCGGGCCTTATCGCTCTATCTGGGGGAGATTATGGATTCCACACGTTCCGGCATGGGCGGCGCCCTGGCCCGCATGGCCGCGTTCGCCCGCGCCGACCACCGCTACGTCCTGCTCGGCACGAGCGTCGTGGCGGCGGCGGGCATGGCGCTGTCGAGTCGCCCGCGCCCCGCGCTCAGCTTCATGGCGCATGCCTACGGCGTCGAGGTCGTCATGTATTACGCGCTCGCCGCCTGGGTCGCCCTCTCCGCGGTCGCGCTCGCGTTCAAGCTCGCGAGGTGGGGGACGTACGCGCAGACGTCGCCCTTCACGCGCCCCGCTGCGGTTCGCGCGCTTCGCTACGGCTCGTATGCGGTATGCGCCATGACGCTCGTCCTCGCGGTCGACCGCATCGCGATGGGGCTCGCATCGGCATGGCGGGTCGCCGTGACCGCCGAGACGCGTCCCGAGCCCATGCTCGAGAGCATGCTCTTCATGCTCTACGACAGCCGCGCGATCTTCTTCGAGGGCTTCAAGACCACGGTCGCCCTCGCGGTGCTCG
>USLT01000108.1 GCA_900555585.1 uncultured Collinsella sp. | reverse complement strand
CACTCGATTCCACGGTCCCCGCCCGCGACGGAGCCCCGGCTTGCGGTGCGGGCCGGTCGTTGGGGACGCCCGTCACGGGGTTGATCGGCGCGCGGGGCTCGCGGCGGGCGCCGGGCTTCTGCTTTACCATGGTGCCCCCCTATTCCTCGATGGTGTACCCGACGCCCCAGATGTTCTTGATGAAGCGCGGGCTCTGGGCGTCGTCGCCGATCTTCTCGCGCAAGTGGCGGATGTGGACCATCACGGTGTTGTTGGAGCTCGACATGAACTCCTCATCCCACACGGCGCGGAAGAGGTCCCCCACCGGGACGACGCGGCCGCGGTTCTCGGCGAGGTAGAGCAGGATCGAGTACTCGAGCGGCGTCAGGCGCACGGGGCGCTCGTCGACCGTGACCTGGCGCGCATCGCGGTTGATGACGAGGCCGTTGAAGGAGATGATCGCCGAGTCCTCCTCCGCCTGCCCCCGCGTTCCGTAACTCATATAACGCCTGAGCTGCGCCTTCACGCGCGCGACCAACTCGAGCGGCCGAAACGGCTTCACCACGTAGTCGTCCGCGCCCAGCGACAGGCCCTCGATCTTATCGCCCTGGGAATCGCGCGCCGTGAGCATGATGACGGGATAGGTGCGCTCGGCCCTGATCGTGCGGAGCAGCTCGAAGCCATCGATATCCGGCAGCATGATGTCGAGCACCGCGAGGTCGAACTCGTTGGTGAGGATCTCGCGCGCCGCGTCGGCGCCCGTATAGGCGAGGGTGACCTGATATCCCTCGTTTCGCAGGTAGATGCCGACCAGATCCGTGATGGTCTTCTCATCGTCAACAACAAGTATGCGGGTATCCACCGAGACGCTCCCTTCGTCGGCTCAATTATGAACGAGCCCGCGACCGCCCGCCCACCCCAACCGAGAGATTAAGGGCGAATTAAGCGATGGCCTTCGGGCGTATACTTTGACGGGCAACGCATCCATGGACGAACCCAAGGCAGGATCCATGACCCTTCGACACCACCTCGCCATCCGAATCTGCGGCATCGCCGCGGCATCGCTCCTAGCGCTCCCCGCCCCCGCCCTCGCCGACGTGCGCGACACCGACGCCATCTGCGGGCTGACGCAGGGCGAGGAGGCCCGCCTGGCCGAGGACCGCCCCGATATCCAGGCGCGCGCGGCGATCGTCGTCGGCGACGACGGGACCGTCTACTTCGAGCGCGACGCGGACGAGGAGGTCAAGATCGCCTCGCTGACGAAGGTCATGACGGCGATCCTGGCGATCGAGAACGCGGACATGGACGACGAGCTGACCGTCGGCCACCGCGCGGCGACCGTCGGCCAATCGACCGCCGAGCTCAAGGAGGGCGACGTCCTCACCATGGAGGAGGCCCTGCGCGGGCTCATGATCCCGTCCGGCAACGACGCCGCGATGGCGATCGCCGAGCACGTCGGCGCGATCATCGAGCCCGGATCGAGCGACCCCTACGCCGCGTTCATCAAGGCGATGAACGACAAGGCCGCCGAGCTCGGCATGGACCACACGGTCTTCGCCAACCCGCACGGCCTCGATTTCGACGGATGGGAGGGCGACTTCCATTCGACCGCGCGCGACGTCGCCACGATGTTCTCGCACGCGATGAAGAGCGATCGGTTCCGCGCGCTGACCGCCAGCCCCGACAACAAGATCACCGTCACCTCCGCAGACGGGTCCGAGCGAGAGATCGATATGATCGAGCGCAACGAGATCTTAGGCCGCGAGGGCAACATAGGCGGAAAGACCGGCGGCACCTACGACGCCGACTCGTGCTTCGTCGGCGCGTTCTCCCGCGAGACCGGCGGCGAGGTCTACACGGTTACGCTGGGCAGCGAGGACGGCGAGCAGCGCTGGGCGGACACGCTCGCGCTCGCCAACTGGTACTACGACCACGTGGTCGCCTACCCGCTCGGGAAGTCCACGCGCTCCACGGCCGACGGCCGTGTACTCGTCGCGCGGGCGCCGCACGCGGATTGGACGGACAAATCCATCGACGTCGTCCTATCCGACCCCGATCAGACCGCCGAGGTATTCAGCCTCGCCGGCGACGTCGAGGTCGAGTGGAGGCTCGACGAGCTGCACGGAAAGATCTCCGAAGGCGATGCGGTCGGGTCGCTCGCCCTGATGCAGAACGGCGAGGAGCTCGCGCGAGGCGAGCTCCTCTCAGCCGAGTCGCAAGACGCGCCCGGCGGCCTAGATTGGCTGATGGTTCGCCTCGACAGGCTCGTGAGACTCGTCACCGGGCAGCCGCGCACGGCAGAGGAGGCCCACTTCGTCGAGACCCCGAGCCCGCGAGAGCTCGACCGCGCCTAGCGCGCGGCGGCCGTCCCCTACTTGCCGGAACGGCGGGCGCGACGGGCAGCCTTCTTGGCAGCCTTCTTGGCGGCCTTCTCGGCCTTCTCGCGCGCGGCGCGCTCCTCGGCGGCGGCGGCGAGAACCTCGCGCTGCTCGGCGTACTTCTCGTCCGTGAGCTTCTTGGCTTGATGGCGCGAAACGAACCAGACGATGAAGGTCGTCACGAACAGCACCGTCGTCGCGACGCTCGCCACCCACTCGAGGTCGGCGTTTCCCAGGTACACCCCGAGGCGGGATGCCGCGTATCCGAGCACCGTCAGCGCGAGCAGCACATAGGCGACGCGCGCGAGCGGCAGGCTCCTGTGCAGCTCGTTGTCCACGTTCGGCCCGCCCATGGCGGCCTCGCGGCGCTCGCGCAGGATCTCGGCCGAGGTCTTCTCCTCGACCTCCACCTCGGATTGGTTCTCGATATTCTCTTCCGGCATCAGTCGCAGCCTCCAAATAGATTCGTCGAATTGCGCCAGACAGCATACGCTATCTGCTCGGGGTCCTCGCCCGTGCGCGACGAGCGGTCGGACGCCAGCGCGCAAACGGTCCACGCGATGAGCGCGGGCTCGCACTCGATTCCGCGCACCGGCTCGGGCGCCATGTAAGGGCAGTCGGTCTCGAACAGCAGGCGGTCGAGCGGACAGGCGGCGAAGGCCTCGCGCACGTGCTCGTTTCGCTTGAAGGTCGCCGCGCCGCCGAAGGCGATATGGCATCCGCGCTCCAGATAGGCCTCCATCGTCGCGCGATCCTCGCCGAAGCAATGCAGGATGCATCCCGCCTCGGGCACGCCCACCTCGTCGAGGACGCCGAGCGCGTCGGCATGCGCCGCACGGTCCCCATCGCCGTAGTCGTTGCGCAGATGGAGCTCCACGGGGACGCCGCGGCGGCGGGCGAGCTCGAGCTGGCGGGCCATGCACGCCATCTGGACATCATGCGGCGCGGCCTCGATATCGTCGTCCGCATCGAAATGGTAGTCCAGGCCGATCTCGCCGATACCGGCGCACAGGGGATCGTCGAGCGCCGCCGCGACCTGGCCGTGCACGGCGTCCGTATACTCGGCGGCTCCATAGGGATGGACGCCCGCCAGGAACGTCACGCGGTCCAGCAGCGCCGCGGGATCGCCCTCCCATTCCGAGTCGGCGAGCGCCGGGGACAGGGGCGCGGCCCCCGCCGACGCGGCCTCCCGAAGCAGGCCGCGCGCCGAGGCGACCCAACCGCGCAGGCGATCGGCGTAATCGCGCGCGTCGCACTCGTCCGCCAACGGATCCCAGATGGTCGTCATCTGGCGCACGCCCGCCAAGGCGGCGCGGGCGATTGCCTCATCGGGCTCCTTCTCGCGAAAGCTCATGAGATGGGCATGCGTGTCCGCGATGGGCGCCAGCGGCGCGGGCAGCTCGAATACCTTCTTCTTTTTAGCGAATCCCAAGTCGAATCGCGCGTCGTCGCACCTCATGCCCCTACGCCCCCAAACCGTCGAGGGCCATGGCGAGCTCGACGAAACGCTCGACCCCGAGGGCCTCGGCGCGCACCGTCGGGGCGATCCCGCACGAGGCGAAGGCCTCATCGAGCGC
>USLT01000107.1 GCA_900555585.1 uncultured Collinsella sp. | reverse complement strand
CGTCCCTCGCGGCCGTCGACTTGGCGCGTCTTGAGATGTTCCGGTGAAAGCATGTCGGATCGATTCTGTCGGCAATGAGAATATGGGCACCCCGTTTAGAACGGGATGCCCATATTATACGGACCAGGTACCTGCTTGTATGCGAGGCGACGCTCTTTTGCCGCTCGACGCGCCGAGGGGCGCGGGCTAGCGGTTCTCGGCGACGACCTGCTGGTAGGGCTTGGTGTCGGCGTAGAGCTCGTCGCGCATGGGGTTGAGCTTGGCGCGGCGGATGCGCATGAGCTGGTAGACGGCCACGCCGATGTTGAAGGCCAGTGCGATGGCGCTCACGATGAAGAACGCGGTGGGGTTGTGCGTCGTGGGGATGGGCGCGATGCGGTCGGCGAACTGCGGGACGGTCATGATGAACATGATCCACAGGCCGAGCGTCTGCGCGCGATGCTGCAGCCATGCGCCGCGCTTGATGAAGAACGTGGGGATGGTGCAGGAGAGCAGCAGCGCCAGGCCGCAGTAGGCGGAGTGGTCGGAGATGCAGTTATAGGTGTAGGCGAAGTTCCACAGGTCGTAGGCGATGATCCAGGGCCAGATCATGTCGGGCCAGATCATGTCGCGGGTCTTGTCCTTCGAGACGAAGATGCCCAGCCAGCCGCAGATGGTCACGATGTTCAGGATGCCGGCGATGCCGTTCATGATGTTCCAGGGGCCGGAGATGGTCCATAGGTTCTCGACGGTGCCGCCGGTCCACAGGCCGAAGCTGAAGACCTGGAAATCGCGCAGGACGGCCTCGGCGATGTTGACGGCGAGGATGAGCGGCGGGAAGCACAGGGCCCACTTCTTCTCGTAGAGGTGGTGGACCTGGCCGTCCTTGCCGGTCCACTTGATGTAGCGCAGCGCCATGAAGCCGAGGCAGCCCGCGAGGGCGGAGTAGGTCTTGACCCAGTTGAACCAGGTGCCGGTTCCGTACTCGTTGCCGGGGGCGGCGGTGGTGGGCCACACGAAGATGGTGAGCAGCAGCGGCACGATGCCGAAGAGCGTGATGCCGGCCCAGGGCTTGGAGCGGCCGAGCTCGTTGAACGCCATGAGGGCGAAGAGGATGAAGAGCCAGATGGCCCAGTACGACATGTCACCTGCCGTGTAGAGCAGTCCCATGGGACCTCCGATCGTCATGGGGCTCACCGCCCCCTTTCGTCTTGACGCGCCCAGTATACGAAGGCCCGCCATGGGGGCGCTTTACACGAATTAGCGTGATGGAAAACTAAATCGCGCGGATGTGTAAACAATACGGGAACACCTGGGGAGAATCACCTATAACCAAACACATGTTCGTATTTTGGTGTACACTCTAGAGCGAAGGGACGCGGAGGAAGGGAGCTGCAATGGGGGATGTGGAGCATGGGGGCGCGGTGCTGTTTCGCAGCGATGCGGATGAGGAAGCGCTGGTGATCGAGTGCGCCGTAGTCGAAGGGGGAGGCCTCGTCGTGATGCAGGAGAGCGACGGACCGCTGACGGAGTGGTGCTTCGAGGAGACGCCGCATAGGATCGAGACGGTGTTCTCCCCGGGTGGCGCCAGGGCCCTGTCGGAGTACTTTCATCTCGACGAGGTGCGGCAGCTGCCGGCGATGCTGCGCGCTGGGTACGTTGGGTACGATGCGGGGCTCCGGGTTCGTGAGCTAGCTCGGCGCCTGGGCATCGCGTATCGGGTGATCGAGGCGCCCATCGAGCGCTAGGCTTGACGCTCGCGCGCTCGCGGCATGAAAAAAGCGAGTCCGAAAGGCCTCGCTTCTTCAAGTCAACTGGCGGAGAGCTGGGGATTCGAACCCCAGATTCCCTTTTGGGGAATACTCGCTTAGCAGGCGAGCACCTTCGGCCTCTCGGTCAGCTCTCCGTGACAGCTCGTGAATCATACCTCATTGGGGCCGTTCGGCACAAGGCATTAGCGTAAGTCTGAAGAACTTCGCCGTAACTCCATGCGACCGGTTCGCGCTTTGCCCCTCGGATCCATGGATCGCTACCGTATGATATGCGTCCCCGAACAGCGTCTTTTGCGTATCTGGACAACTATTTTCAAAAAAGTTGATAATCGTGCTTGACTTCACCCGACCGTCGCGCGATTATAGTCCTTGCGTTGCGGCGTTACCTCAGCTGGATAGAGGGTCTGACTACGAATCAGAACGTCATAGGTTCGAATCCTATACGCCGCACCAGTCGAACTTGAGAGGCCCCACAAGGGGCCTTTTTCATGCGCGCCCGCATCGGACCCCCGGTGCGGGCGCGCTGTTTTTAGTCCCGCACCCCATCAATGCGGCACCGGAATCGAGTCGATGCATCCCATGTCCGCACGGGCGGCATAATTAAGAACAGTTGTTCGTTCATATCGCGTCGCGGAGACGATGCCTGGCGGCGAGATCGACATGGGGAGGAAGAATGGACTACCGAGTTCCCGTCGCGGTGCGCCTGCGCGTGGACACCGACGGGACAATCCAGCCCAAAGCGATCGAGTGGCCCGACGGCCGGGCCTTCGAGATCGTACGCGTGGGCGGCCGCACCCGCACGGTCGACCGAGAGAGCGGCGAGATCGGCTGGTGCTATGAGGTCACGATCTCGCTGATGCAGCGCGACGAGACGCGCCGCCTCTACCGCTTCGGCCCCATCTGGTACGTGTATCGCCACTCGGCGCTGCGCTGAGGGCGATGGGAGCGGACGGCGAGGACGCGCCTGAAAACCAGAAACGGCGCCGCATGCGCGACGCCGTCGATTCCACTGGTGCCCCCGGGCGGATTCGAACCGTCGACACCCGCTTTAGGAGAGCGGTGCTCTATCCCCTGAGCTACGGAGGCATAGCACGATAGTCTAGCACACCGAGCACCGCGCAACAAAATACGATATGGTTAAAGCGTATCCAACCGACTGCACCAGGAGGCGCAAATGTTTCCCAAGCTCTTCGAGCCCTTCACCCTTCGCTCCCTCACGATGCGCAACCGCATCGTGATGCCCGCCATGGGCACCCGCATGTGCGACGAGCGCGCCGTCACGGACAAGCTCGTGGAGTACCACCGCGTGCGCGCCGCGGGCGGCGTCGGCCTCTCCATCGTCGAGGTCACGGCCGTCCACGCGCCCAGCTCCCCCAACTGCTTCCTGTCGCTGGCCGAGGACCGCTTCATCGAGGGCCACAAGCGCCTCGTCGACGCCATCCACGGCGAGGGCGGCCGCGCGGGCGTCCAGCTCTGGCAGGGCTCCATCGCCGTCGCCATGGACCCGGCGGCCCAGATCCTGGTCCCCAACGAGATGACCGTCCACGGCTTCACCATCCCCGGCATCACCGTCGAGCAGATCCACGAGGTCATCGACTGCTACGGCGCCGCGGCCGCACGCTGCGTCGAGGCGGGCTACGACTGCATCGAGTTCCACTGCGCCCACAACTACCTGCCGCACTCCTTCCTCTCCGCCGGCCTCAACCACCGCGAGGACGAATGGGGCGGCAGCCTGGAGAATCGCGCCAAGTTCCCGCTCGCCTGCATCCGCGCGATCCGCGAGAACATCCCGGCAGACATGCCCCTGCTCATGCGCATCGACGCGCACGACGACTGCCTCGAGAACGGCATGACCGTCGAGGACACCGTCGAGTTCTGCAAGATGGCGCGCGAGGCCGGCGTCGATATCCTCGACGTCTCTCGCGGCAACATCATCACGGGCGCCAACGCGCTCGAGGTGCCGCCCATCGACCTGGCCCCCGGCTTCAACATCGCAAACGCCGCGCGCATCCGCCGCGAGACCGGCATGCCCACCATCGGCGTCGGACGCATCAACACCCCGCAGCTCGCCGAGAAGATCCTCGAGGAAGACCAGGTCGACCTCGTCGTCATGGGCCGCGCCCAGCTCGCCGATCCGGACTTCTGCAACAAGGCGCGCGAGGGCCGCACGGATAGCATCGTCTACTGCGTCGGCTGCGACCAGGGCT
>USLT01000106.1 GCA_900555585.1 uncultured Collinsella sp. | reverse complement strand
CGAGCACCCATATGGCGGCGTATACTTTCACGCATATGAAAGACGAACACTCGGAGAACCGTATGCAGGAACAACCCCTAGGCGCGACCAAGGACGAGATCCGCCGCGCGACGCGCGCGATCGCCGCCGACGCGCGGCGAGATGCCGACAACATCCATGCGAGCGGCAAGCTCCTCGTCCTCGTCGTCCTCGCATCGACCGCCATGGGCTTCGCGGCATGGGCCTTCCTGACCTCGCTCGAGATCGTCACGGGGCTGCGCCAGGCCCATCGCTGGCTGTTCCTCCTCCTACCCGTCGTCGGCGTCGGAACCGCATGGCTGTACCGCACGCGCGGGCTTCAGTCGTCGCGCGGCAACAACCTCGTCATCGACAGCTCCCTGACCGGGCGCTTCATCCACGCGCGCATGGCGATGCTCACCTTCTTCTGCTCGATCGCGACGCACCTCGCCGGCGGGTCGGCGGGGCGCGAGGGCACCGCGGTCCAGATCGGCGGCACCATCGCCAGCAACGTGAGCCAGGCGTTCGGGCTCAGGGACCGCGACCACCACGACCTCATGCTCGCCGGCGTGTCCGCCGCGTTCGGCGGCGTCTTCGGCACCCCGCTGGCGGGAGCGTTCTTCGGCATGGAGATGTGCTACGTCGGCAAGCTCGACTACAGCTCGGCCCTCTACTGCCTCGTGGCCTCGTTCACCTCGGATATGGTCGCCCGCGCGCTGGGCGTTCGCCACGGCCTGCACGCCATCGGGGAGGTCCCGGCCATGTCCATCTCCTCGATCGCCGTCGCTGTGGCCGCCGCCGTCGCCTTCGGCCTCGTCGCGCGCCTCTTCTCGTCGGCCATACGCTCCATGAAGGGGCTGTATGCATCGCGCTTCAAGAACTACCTGGTCGCCGCCCTGGCGAGCTCGCTGATCCTGCTGGCCGCCTACGCCGTCTTCGGCGCCTGGGACTACGCGGGGCTGTCGACCTGGCTCGTGGACGCCGGCTTCGAGGGCAGGACGTCCCTCATGGACCCCATCGCGAAGCTCGCCCTCACCGTCCTCACGCTCGGCGCGGGGTTCCAGGGTGGCGAGGTAACGCCCCTGTTCGGCATCGGCGCGTCGCTCGGCGGCTGGATCGGGACGACGATCGGCTACGACCCGTCCTTCCTCGCGGCGCTCGGCATGGTCGGGGTGTTCGGCGCGGCGCTCAACGTCCCCGTCACCACCATCATGCTCGGCATCGACCTGTTCGGCGGGCGCGCGGCGGGCTACTTCGTCATCGTCTCGTTCATCAGCTATCTCGTCGCCGGGCACCGCGGCGTCTATCCCGCGCAGCGCATCGTGACGCCCAAGCGCCGCGCGCTGGCCCAAGACGAGGACCTCACGGTCGACGAGGCGATAGCCCGCCACCACGAGGCGCTTGCAGGAGACCTGTCCGACAACGGCCGAGAGGAGTAGAGATGGCCACGTCCTCCACGCTCGGGAAGACCCTCATCATCGTCAACCCCTGCGCCCAGAGCGGCGCCGCCGCGACCGTTGGCGAGCAGGCCAGGCGGTTCTTCTCGCTCTACCTGCACGACGACCGCGCCTTCGACCTCGTGAAGACCGAGCGGCCGCGCCACGCCACGCAGATCGCCGCGGGCGCCGCCGCCTACGACACCGTCCTCGCCCTCGGCGGAGACGGGATCATCCACGAGACCGTCTGCGGCCTCATGCAGATCGAGGAGCGCGAGCGCCCCGCCCTCGGCATCATCCCCGTGGGCTCCGGCAACGACTATGCGCGGACCCTCGGCATCGAGGACCGTACGGGCCGCGACCTCGCATGGCTGTTCGAGGCGGACCGCGCCAGGCTCGACATCGGCCGCATCGACGCGTCCGGAAGGGAGGGGGAGGTCACCGAGTACTTCATGCAGACGTTCTCGATGGGCCTCGACGCGGCGATCGCGATCGGGACGTTCGGCCTGCGCAAGCTCACCGGCCTCACCGGAGACGCCCTCTACCTCGCGAGCGGCCTTCACGTCTTCGGGCTCGGGTACCGCACGTTCCCCATGCGGGCGAGCTTCGATGGCGAGCCCGTGCAGCGACTCGAATCGATCATCACCGCGGTCCAGATCGGTCGCACCTACGGCTCCGGGTTCCTCATCACGCCCGATGCCGACCCGCAAGACGGCCTCTTCGACGTCTGCTACGCGCACGGGCGCATACCGCGCGCCATAGCCCTGCCGGTCTTCCTGCGCGCCAAGGAGGGCCGCCATCTCACCAGCAGGCACGTGCTGACGAGGCGCGCCGGCACGGTTCGGTTCGAGTTCGACGGGGAGGACTACCCCATGCAGGCCGACGGCGAGCAGGTACGCGGGCGCGAGGTCGCCATATCGATGGTCCCCGGTGCCCTGGAGGTGCTCGTGCCCAGGGGCTGGAAGGCGCGAGGCTAGCCGAACGCTATCTCGCCCGTCTCGCCATCCATCGAGACGATGCGGGCCAGGCTCTCCACGCGCACCCCGCGGGCGCGCAGGCGATCGCCGCCGCCCTGGAAGCCCTTCTCGATTGCTATGCCGACGCCCTCGACGCTGGCGCCCGCGCTCTCGCAGATCGAGATGAGCCCGTCGAGCGCGCAGCCGTTCGCGAGGAAGTCGTCGATGATCAGAACGCGGTCCGCCGGCGACAGGAAGCGCTTGCCCACGATGACGGGGTATTCCCTGCGCTTGGTATAGGAGTACACGCTCGCGCTGTACTGCTCCCCATCGAGGTTGACGGATTGGGCCTTCTTGGCGAAGACCACGGGGACGTCGCCGAAGTGCCGCGCCGCCACGCACGCGATGCCGATCCCGCTCGCCTCGATGGTGAGGATCTTGTTGATCGGCGCGTCCGCGAACAGCCTCGCCCACTCGGCGCCCATGCGGTCCATAAGCGCGACGTCGCACTGATGGTTCAAAAACGAGTCGACTTTGAGGACGCCCCCGGGCTTGACGACCCCGTCCCTCGCGATGCGCTCTTCCAATTCCTTCATATCGAGCCCTCCAGGAGAATCGATCCCTTGGTCCATGCGGCCTACAGGCCGCGGGACGCCTTCTTGCGGCGCAGCGCGCGACCCAGCGTCAGGAGGAACCCGACGAAGACCAGCGCGGCCGTGACGCCGTACACCCACCGGTAACCGTGCAGGAAGATGTCGGGGCGGCCGGCGACGTAGGCGGTCACCCGCTCCCCTGCCGCGGCACTCATCTGGCCGTAGAGCAGCGAGGTGGAGCCGGTGATGCCGATCGCCATGCCGAGATAGCGGGCGAGCGCGGCGGCGCTGCCGCCGAAACCGAGCGCCTCGGTCGGCAGCGACCCCATCACGAGGGAGTTGTTGGGCGACTGGAAGATCGAGGTGCCCAGCGAGGCGAGCCCCAGGAACAGCAGGATGACGGGAAGGGACGTATCGACGTCGAAGGTCCCGACGAGCCCGAGCCCGACCGAGAACAGCAGCAGGCCCGCGCACGTCGGCCGCTCGCAACCGATGCGGTCCGACACGATGCCGGAGATGGGGCCCGCGACGGCGTTGGCGAGGGGGATGATGCAGAAGATGAGGCCCGCGAGGTCCGGCGAGAAGCCGCGCGCGTCCTGCAGGTAGAAGGGCGTCATGAGCTCGTAGACGCCGATCGCGACGAAGCTGATGAAGAGGCAGGCGAGGTTCACGATGAAGGAGCGGTCGGCGAACACCGAGAGCATGACGAGCGGGTCGTCCGCCCGCCGCTCGACTAAGACGAAGACGACCAGGAGCGCGATGCCGGCGGCGAGCATGGCGCCCACCTGCCAGGTGAACCCGCCCTCGATCAACGTGATGGCCACGAAGGTCAGCAGCATGCCGGGAACGATCAGCAGCGAGCCCGCCACGTCGAGCTTGGACCCGCGGTCCTCCGGCGCGACATGGGGCAGCGTCTTGAAGCCGACCAGCAGCGAGAGGACTCCGACGGGGACGTTGATCAGGAAGATGTACTCCCAGTCGAGCGCGGAGACG
>USLT01000105.1 GCA_900555585.1 uncultured Collinsella sp. | reverse complement strand
GATGCCGCCCCCGCCGCAGACGAGGGGTCGGACCAGCCTGCTGCGGAGCCCGAGGCGGTCGCCGTCCCGGTCGCCGATGAGCCCGATCTCCCCGAAGCGGTCTTCGACGCAGTCGATTCCGAGCAGCCCCAGGAGCCCACCGCGCCCGTTGCGGAGCCTGATCTCGAGGTCCAGGATGAGTTCGTCCCCTCCGTCGAGGTCGCTGTCGATTCCGAGCCCGAGTTTGTATACCAACCGCCGCTCGATTACATCCTCGAGGCCGAATATGAGGTCATCGAGCCCGAGGTCGAGCTGGGGAGTGACCAAGAGGAGGCCGTCGAGCCGTCCGAGGAGCTTGATGCCGACGAGGGCCAGGAGGTCGAATCGGTCGACCCGGGCAGCACTGTAGCGATCCCCGCCGTCGAGGAGGGGACCATGTCGATCGCCGCCACGGTCGAGGTTCCCGCCATCGAGGTCGACGAGGGCGAGGCGCCTGCGGTCTCCGAGGAAGACCCGGCGTCCGTCGATGCCGAGGTTTCCGGCGAAACCGATTCCGGCGCGAATGAAGACGAGGGGTCTCCGGATGCCCCGTCCGATGATGACACGGCACCCGCCACCGAGGTGGAGGCGCCCGCTGCGGAGAAGCCCCTTGATGGCGATACGCAGCTGTTCGAGGTTCCCGGTTCCGCGGCGCCGCAGGCGACCCAGGCGATGCCGGTCCAGCGCCCCGTCGAGACGGTCGACTCCCTCATGGCGCAGATATCGCAGCCCGCTCCGCAGCAGCGCCCCCAGCGCCAGCTGAACGTTCCCACCCCCGCCGCCCCGCCGCGCCAGATTCCGAACGTGCCGGGAATCGAGGCGCTTCAGGCGAATCCCGTAGCAGCGAGCCGCTCGACGCTGTTCGACCTGCCCGATCCGTCCGTCATGCCCGCCGACCCCTTTGCGATGCCCTCTTCGCCTTCCACCACCTCTGCCGCCAGCCGCGGCTTCTCGGTTGTGGAGGGCCCGAGTGCCACCGCCAGGCCCGAGCCCGTCGAGACCATCTCGGCGCCGGCCCCCGCAGAGGAAAAGCCGCGCCGCGGCCTCGGCAAGCTGTTCGGCCGCAAGAAGAAGCAGCAGGAGAGCATGAGCGACTGGCTCGGTGTCGACGATGATTTCGATGCCAAGCGCAACGGCGGCGAGATCGGTTCCTGGGACAATTTCGATGATGACGGCTGGAAGGGCGGCTCCACCGGAGTCGAGGGCGTCAGCGACCAGGAGCTGCGCGACGCCATCACTTCCATGGGCGACGACGAGTTGCTCGGCCATGATATCTGGTTCGTCGCGACCGGTGCCTCCGAGTGCGACGGCGCGGGCATCAAGGCGTTCCTCGAGACCCATCGAGACAAGCTTCGCGGTGTGTTCCTCATCAACCTCGAGAGCGTGGGAGCGGGCCAGCTCGCGATGCTGTCGACCGAGGGAGAGGGCCGCACCTTGAAGGGCGATAAGCGCATCATGAAGCTCGTTCAGCGCGTGTCCGCCGACTTCCACCATGAGTTCGGCGCGGTCGACATGCCCTTCCTCGAGACCGATGCGTACTCCGCGATGAGCATGAGCTTGAGGTCCCTTACCATCGCCGGTGTTGATAGCTCGCACTTCGCATGCTCGCACACCATCGAGGACCAACCTTATAACGTCGACGAGGACAACGTGTGCAAGGTCGCCGACGTCGTGACCGAGGTCATCCGTCGCTCCTAGCCTGCAGGTCCGTTGAGAAGAAGGCGCGCCCCGTCCTAGTGCATAAGGACGGGGCGCGCCTTGCTTGGCGTGCGAACCGGAGCCGATCGCGATCGGTGTCGTTAAAGCATGTTCTGCTGGATGTAGTCGATGATGTCGTTTGACTCGTACAGGGGCTCACCATCGACGAACAGGCAGGGCACCTGCGTCTTGCCGCCAATCTCCAAGAGACGGCGTCGTGCGTCGCCGTCGTGGGTCGTATCGAAAACGGGAATGCTTACGCCCTTGCGCTCCATGAAATCGATGACCTTGTGGCAGAAGGGGCATCCGGGCATGATGAAGAGCTCGTAGGAGGTTGCCATGTCGGCTCCTTTCAACGGGTTTACTTTGACTTTGATATACCCATCCATGCCATTGGTTGGCACTTTTGGACTGATTGGGCACTGAATTGCTAAAACCTGGTAGCATGTGATTCACCGTATGGGGAGTCATCTTGGGAGTCGAGATGCTGTCGTTCATAAAGAAGCATTGGATAGCATATCTTGTCGGTGCGACCCTGGCTGTCGCCCTGGGTTTCGGTGCCTCATATCTCCTGGGCGTCAAATGGTCCACCCCGCCGGAGATACGCGCGCAGCGCATAGAGGCGGAGGAGAGCAATCGTAAGGCTGCCGACGCTATAGGCCAGCTTGATGATGGGGAGGGCATCTCCTAGGTCTGGGCGAAGAGGACGATGGTGCGCCCCCTTCGCCCTGGCTGGCGTTCTGAGCAGGTCACGAGCGTAAGAATCTTGGTGGGATCCGACGGGATGTCGGTCCATGCGCTATCGGTGACGCTTTGGTCGCTTCTCATTGCGAGGAGCCAGGATAGGACATCCCCGCTGTCTTCAAACCCCAGCCTCTGTATCGCTTGATAGGATTGGTCGACCCGCATGGCGCCGATCGGCTTGAATTCCATATGCGTTCCATCGGTGAGCTCGATCACTGCACGGCCGATGTCGGCAAAGGCATCTGGGTCGTATGCCGGCGAGAGCGCTTCGAAGCTCGCTGCCGCTCCGGCCGCCCGGTGCCCATAGACCAGAAGGTGCGTCCCATCGATATCACATCGGGCATCGAGGTATGGGCACCCGAGCACCGAGGGGTTTCCCCATGCATCGTGATCGAGGTACCAGTCCGCGGGGGTATCCGCGCCAGGTTGCATGACCGGGGTCTTGATGCCGAGGTTCTCTACGGTGAGGAGTCCGATGGTTCCACGTGGAACAGCGGGAGCGTCATGGGTGCTGGCTCCGATTCGCTGCTCGATGAGCGCTGACGGAATGTCGATGCTGCTGAGAACAAGGCATATCGTGGTGTATAGGGCGCTCGCGATGGCGAGCAGGACGATCGCGCAGATGGTGTTCCCTCGGGCCCGCGAGCCTTTTGATCGCTGCCCGAGGGACCTGCTGCATCGGGTCGGGCGAGGTGCCTTCCTCACCTCCTACCGCCTTTTAAGCCAGATGGCGCATCCTGCAAGGGTGCAGGCTGCCGCCGCGCCCGCAAGGTACCAGGGCAGGTTGATTCCCGTCTGTGGAAGCTCGGAACCCATGGGTGCCTGGACGACGTGGTCATCATCCCGGTCCTGAAGGCCGTTTCCTCCCCCGTTTCTCGAGATGTCGACTTTGACGTGGTTCTGCATCTTCGCGAGCTCGCGGTACGCTTGAGTCGCATGCATGTGGACGATAAGCGGCGCCGAATCACCCGAAGTCGGCGGGTCCCCCTCGAAGTCGTCATGCTCGTGCTTCAGATCTCGTCTCCCCCATTCATCGCTGCGCGACGCGAAACCTTTCTCGACGCGCCCGTATTCGAGCCTGATTCCGACGACTTCCTCCTCTTCGGGGAGCGATAGGTCCGCGACGGCGAGGTGCTGCGCCTTTGAGGCGTCGACTCCCATTCGCCAGAGCCGCCATCCATCGTAGTCGACGATGCGGCCGTCTCCGCCAAGTTGCGGGGCAGTTGATTCGTCTCGGAGCCAGGGGTTATCGTGCCCGTCATCTAATGTAGCGTTAGCCTCGTCTCGCGCCGGCCCGCTCGGCTTGTTCGTGCGGTACCAGATATTGAGCAAGCCGTCGTAGTCTCCATGAACGACGGGCGTCGTAATGGAGTCGAGTGATGAAAGGCCTTTCGATGCTCCCTGGAGGTCGTCCTCGACGGTGAACTCATCGGCCCATGTTGAGCTGGTATTTCGAATATCGACGGTGTAGGAAAAGCTCCCATCCTGCGACGCGGTGGCCCCCGCGCGATTCTTGC
>USLT01000104.1 GCA_900555585.1 uncultured Collinsella sp. | reverse complement strand
TGCGGTGACGGAGGCCACGGTTGCAGCCGATGTCCATGAGGCGCTTGACGTTCTGCGCGCGCTCGCGGCGGAGGTCGCCCTCGACCATGAGCTGGTTCTTGTCGATGTACTCACGGATGGCGTTGACTTCGTCCTCAGTGAGGTCCTTGACGCGGGTGTCAACGTTGATGTTGCACTCGACGCAGATCTTGGTGGCGGTAGTGCGGCCGATGCCGTAGATGTAGGTCAGACCAATCTCGACGCGCTTCTCGCGCGGAAGGTCGACACCGTTAATACGGGCCACTATGGTTCTCCTCTCTTAGCCCTGACGCTGCTTGTGGCGAGGGTTCTCGCAGATGACGAGGACCTTGCCGTGGCGGCGAATGATCTTGCACTTATCGCACATCTTTTTGACGGAAGGGCGTACCTTCATCGTTCTTCCTTTCGGTAGTGCTCATGCTACAAACGGAATGTTATCTACTCGCCCAGCCGCAGGCGTTAATACTGAAGGCTGGAAGACATGCAAATTCGACCGCGGGCTGAGCATTCCTGCGATCGAGTTTGATGACTCTGTTCGCTATCGGTCTTACTTGAAGCGATAGGTGATGCGACCGCGCGTCAGGTCGTAGGGGGAAAGCTCCACCGTGACCTTGTCGCCCGGGAGAATACGGATGTAGTTCATGCGAATCTTACCCGAAATGGAGCAAAGCACCGAAACACCGTTCTCAAGCTCAACACGGAACATGGCATTGGGCAGCGGCTCGGTAACGACTCCCTGGAGCTCGATAGCATCTTCCTTCTTCACAAGCAATCATCTTTCTCTAAGCTAAAACGACAGCAATAGCGAATGATACAACAATCATTCGCATATCCTGCAAATTCCCCAATCGCTCCACAACTGCAGGAAATCAGGAGCGGGAGGTTTAGGGCGCTACAGCGTGCCGCCGAGAAGCGAGCACCAGGCGCCGTCGGCGTCCTGGGTCAGAATCACAGGGCCGTCCTCGGTGATGGCGACCGTGTTCTCGTAGTGCGCCGCGGGCTTTCCATCCCTCGTCGAGACGAGCCAGCCGTCGGCACCGGTGCGGACGCGCGGCGAACCGAGCGTGACCATCGGCTCGATCGCGATGACCATGCCGGCCTGGAGGCGCACGCCCCTCCCCTTCTTGCCGTAGTTCGGCACGTTGGGGTCCTCGTGCATCTTGCGACCGATGCCGTGCCCGACGTAATCGCGAAGGACTCCGTAGCCGTTATCCTCGGCAAGGGTCTGGATCGCATGGCCGATGTCTCCGATATGGTTACCGGGGACGGCCTGCTCGATGCCGGCCTTGAGGCAATCGATGGTCACCTCGCACAACGCCTTGACCTCGGGCGCAGGGGTCCCGCAGAAGAAGGTCCAGGCGTTATCGCCCACCCAGCCGTCGACGACGGCGCCGGTGTCGATCGAGATGACGTCGCCATCGCGCAAGATCACGTCAGGATTGGGAATACCATGGACGACCGCATTATTGATCGAGGCGCAGATGGTTCCCGGGAACCCGCCGTACCCCTTGAACGCCGGCTTGCCGCCATGCATGCGGATGATCTGCTCGGCGAGCTGATCGAGCTCGAACGTGGAGACGCCGGGGCGGACCATGGCGCCAACGCGACGGAGCGCCATCTTAGACAGCGCTCCGGCAACCTTCATCTGCTCGATATCTTGTGCAGACTTGATTTTGATCATAGACCGAGGACTTCCTTGACCTCGGCGTAGACGACGTCGACGTCGCGATCGCCATCGATGGCCTTCAGGATGTTCTGGCCACGATAGTACTCGACCAGCGGGCTGGTCTGCTTCTCGTAGACGTCCATGCGGTTGGCGATGGTCTCGGCCTTGTCGTCATCACGCTGGTACATCTCGCCACCGCAAGTCGGGCACACCTCGTCGGAGGCGGTGCCGGTGTAACCGCAGGCGCGGCAGGTACGGCGGGAGGAGAGGCGGTTGATGATGACGTCGCGCTCGACATCGATCAGCAGGGCGCAATCGAGCTCGCGACCGAGCTCGGAGAGCTCGGAGTCGAGCGTGACGGCCTGCAGGGTGTTGCGCGGGAAGCCGTCGAGGAGGAAGCCCTGCTGGGCGTCGTCCTCGGCAAGGCGCTCCTTGACGAGGTCGATGACGAGCTGGTCGGGAACGAGCTCGCCGGCATCCATGTACTTCTTGGCCTGGACGCCGAGCTCGGTACCGCCCTTGACGGCGGCACGGAGCAGGTCGCCCGTGGAGATGTGCGCGACACCGAAGTCGCGGACGAGGCGCTGGGCCTGCGTGCCCTTACCGGCGCCGGGCGCACCCAGAAGAACGATGTTCATAGGGGTTTCTCCTCTCAGGCAGGAAACTTACTTAAAGAAGCCCTCGTAATCATACATCTTGAGCTGGCTCTCGACCTTAGCGATGGTGTCGAGCACGACGCCGACCATGATCAGGACCGAGGTGCCGCCGAAGGCCTGGATGAGCGCGTTGCCCGTGAACGAGAAGACGATCGACGGGACGATGGCGATGCATGCCAGGAAGATCGCGGACGGCAGGGTGATCTTGTTGAGCGCGTTCTTGATGTAGTGCGCGGTGGCCTTGCCCGGACGGACGCCCGGGATGAAGCCGCCCTGCTTCTTGAGGTTGTCGGCGGTCTCATCGGGATTGAACACCATGGAGGTGTAGAAATACGCGAAGAAGACGATGAGCACGACGTTGAGGATCCAGTTGATCCAACCGCTCGAAAGGGCGTTGGCGACGGCCTGGACCCAGCCGACGTTCGGGAAGAACACGGCGAGCTGTGCAGGGAAGTACAGCAGGGCGCTCGCGAAGATGATCGGGATGACGCCGGCGGTGTTGACCTTGATCGGCAGGTAGGTGGACTGGCCACCCATGATGCGACGGCCGACGACGCGCTTGGCGTACTGCACCGGGATACGGCGCTGGCCGCGCTCGATGAAGACGATCAGCGGAATCACGCACAGGATGATCGCCATGATGACGACGGTGGTGATGATTCCGGCATTACCGCCCTCGACGGAGCTGAAGATCGCCTGGGGAAGGCCCGCCATGATGTTGGCGAAGATGATCAGGCTCATGCCGTTGCCGATGCCGCGCTGGGTGATGAGCTCACCGATCCACATGATGAGCATCGCGCCCGCGGTCAGCGTGCCGACGATCATGATGTCGAAGATGATCTCGGGTGCGCCGGCGCCATTGAAGGAGATACCGAAGCTCTTGAAGAGGAAGAGGTATCCGATGGAGTTGAGCACCGCGAGGCCCAGCGTGAGGTAACGGGAGTACTGGGTGATCTTGGTCTGACCGACCTCGCCCTCACGAGCGAGCTCGTGCAGGGAGGGAACCACGGTCTGGAGCATCTGCATGATGATCGAGCTCGTGATGTAGGGCATGATGCCCAGGGAGAAGACCGAGACATAGGAAAGAGCGCCACCGGAGAAGAGATTCAGCAGCGCCATCGCGCCAGAGGCTACGGAATCGCCCGCAGACTGGAAAAGGCCCAGCATCCCCTGGACGGGGATACCGGGCACAGGAACGTGTGCACCGAGACGGTACACAACGAGCATCGCGATGGTGAAAAGAATCTTATCCCGCAGCTCTTTGATGCGGAAAGCATTCTTCAAACCATTTAGCACGGGAGCTCGACCTTTCCGCCGGCCGCCTCGATCTTGGCCTTCGCGGAAGCGGAGACCTTGTCGACCTTGACGGTGAGCTTCTTGGAGATCTCGCCGTTGCCGAGAACCTTGACCGGCTCATGCTCGCTCTTGACGAGACGGGCGGCCTTGAGGGAGGCACCGTCGACGACGGCCTCGTTCTCGAAGCGGGCCTCGAGCTCGGAGACGTTGATGGCGGTGTACTCGATGCGACGGGGGCTCACGAAGCCAGGGAGCTTCGGAAGACGCATGGCGAGGGGGGTCTGGCCGCCCTCGAAGCCGGCGCCCTTGGTGCCGCCGGAGCGGGAGCCCTGGCCGTTCAGGCCGCGACCAG
>USLT01000103.1 GCA_900555585.1 uncultured Collinsella sp. | reverse complement strand
CCTTGAGGCCCCCGATGCTGGCAGTGTTCAATACGCCAAGGACGTTACCGTCGGCTATCTTGAGCAGGAGACCAAGCTTGCGTCCGATACCTCGGTTATCGAGGAGGTCATGGCTGCCGCCGTCGAGATCCGCCAGATGGGGGAGCGCGCTGAGGAGCTTCAGGTCGCTATCGCCGAGGCCGGTGCCGACGACGATCTCGACGCCCTGCTCGCTGAATACGGGCGCGTGCAGGATCGTTTCGAGCACCTGGGAGGCTATGAGCTCGAAAGCCATGCGCGCCAGATTCTTGCCGGCCTTGGATTCCGCGTCGAGGACTTCGATAAGCCCTGCGCCGACTTCTCCGGTGGCTGGCAGATGCGAATCTCGCTCGCCAAGCTCTTCCTCCGACGCCCCGACCTGCTGCTCCTCGACGAGCCCACGAACCACTTGGATCTTGAGAGCGTTCAGTGGCTGCGCGGCTTCATCGCCGGCTACGACGGCGCCGTTCTTCTGGTAAGCCACGACCGCGCCTTCATGGACGCTTGCGTCGACCACGTCGCCGCCCTCGAGAATCGCAGGGTCACTGTCTACACCGGCAACTACAGCTCCTATCTTAAGCAGCGCGAGGACAATCTCGAACAGATGCGTGCCAAGCGCGCTGCGCAGGAGCGCGAGATAGCCCACATGCAGGTCTTCGTCGATAAGTTCCGCTATAAGCCGACGAAGGCCGCACAGGCCCAGGAGCGCATGCGCCGTATCGAGCAAATCAAGAACGAGCTCGTGATTCTCCCCGAGGGCCACAAGCGGGTCGATTTCAAGTTCCCCGATCCGCCGCGTTCCGGTGACATGGTCGCCGCCCTTGAGGGCGTCAGCAAGTCTTACGATGGCAAGCAGGTCTATAGCGGCATCGATCTCAAGCTGTATCGCGGCGACCGGGTTGCTCTCGTCGGTCCCAACGGCGCGGGCAAGTCGACGCTCCTCAAGATGCTGGTGGGTGTCGAGTCCCCTACGGCGGGTACACGCGAGCTCGGTCTGCACGTCGGCGTCGCCTACTACGCGCAGCACCAGCTCGAAGGCCTCAAGGAGTCGAATACGGTCTTGCAGGAGATCGATTCCGTCGCTCCGGGTTGGACTGTTCCGCAGGAGCGCAGTTTGCTCGGCGCCTTCCTCTTCTCCGGTGACGATGTCGATAAGCGCGTCGGAGTCCTCTCTGGTGGCGAGCGCGCGCGACTCGCCCTCGCCAAGATGCTCGTTGCGCCCGAGGCCCTTCTATGCCTCGACGAGCCCACGAATCATCTCGATATCGATTCGGTTGACATGCTGGAGAACGCTCTTAGGAACTTCCCTGGCACGATCGTCTTGATCAGCCATGACGAGCACCTCGTCCGCTCCGTCGCCAACCGCGTTGTCGATATCCGCGACGGAAAGATGACGGTCTTCGACGGCGATTACGACTACTACCTATTCAAGCGCGAGGATCTCGCTGCGCGCGCGGCGGCAGACGCCCCCGCCGAGCCAGCGGCCCACACCCTTGAGAAGGCTTCCACGGCGCCCGCGGCGGCCAAACCGGTCCGTGAGGGCAAGAAGACGCGCGAGCAGCGCCGTGCTGAGGCCGACGCCCGTGCCGAGCTCAACAGGCGCCTCAAAAAGACGAAGGATCGACTCAAGAAGGTTGATGCCAAGCTCGAGAAGGACCGTGCTCGCTATGATCAGCTCATGGAGCTCATGGCTTCCGAGGAGCTGTACGCCGATCCTGATAAGTTCAACGCGGCCCTCGCCGAATACAACGATTTGAAGCGCGAGATCCCCGTTCTCGAGGAGGAATGGCTTGAGCTGTCCACCACGATCGAGGAGGAGACCGCTCGTGGACTCGCGTAGGGCGGGCGCCATAGCGCTCATGGTGCTGGCATGGGCCTTTCGGCTCTGCGCCATCGCGTTGTGCGGATTGATCGTCGTCCTTTGCTTCAGCGGGCTTTCCGCTCGATTGGACCTGGTCGATCTCGTTATCGACCTGTCACGCCTCATGCCGAACGTAATAGCCGGTTACGGCGTCATCACTTCTCCGTTCGGCGGGGTCTTCCGACTTGACTACTCGATTATCGCAATCGTGTTCTTCGTCTTGGATTACGTATGCGTGCGCGCCTCGCGCGCGCTGCGCTCTGGAGGTTGCTAATGGGGATTGAGATTAGCTCTCTTCTCGCGAGCGCGCTCGCGGTCATCATCGGAATCGTCGTGCATGAGAGCTCCCATGCCCTTGCGGCCTACGTCTTGGGCGATGCCACCGCGCGCCAGAGGGGGCGCATTTCCCTGAATCCCCTTAAGCACATCGATCCTTTCGGCACCGTTCTCTTGCCGCTGCTCATGATAGCTGCTGGAGGTCCCGTCTTCGCTTTCGCTAAGCCCGTTCCTGTTTACCTCGACAATTTGAAGCGACCCAAACGCGACGAGGTCCTCGTCTCCCTGGCTGGGCCCGCGTCCAACATCCTCCTTGCTTGCATCGGGGCTTTACTGCTTAGGCTGCTCGCCCACAATCTTGCCTACAATCCACTGGCTTCCTTCGTCTTGGAGTTCTGCCTCACCTTCATCTCCGTCAACCTCTCTCTGGCGTTCTTCAACCTGATTCCGCTCCCGCCGCTCGACGGCTCCTCGGTGCTCGTGCCGTTTCTGAAGGGTCGCGCCCTTCATACGTACTACCAGGTTCAACACTATTCCATGCCTATCCTGATCGTCGTCCTGTACCTCCTGCCGACGCTGCTGCACATCGATCTGACTGTGTACCCGATCGGGAACGCCCTGCTCTCCTTCGCCTTATCGTGACGGTACGTTAAACTAGGCTCTGCATGTTTCGTTTCGGCTGTTAGGGGGTCTCGATGTCGTATCGCGTTTCCACGCAGGCCTATTCCGGCCCCTTCGACCTGCTCTTGCAGCTCGTTAGCCGTCAAAAGGTCGATATCGGTTCGATCTCCATCGCCGAGGTCGCCGAGCAGTACCTAGCCGAGGTCGAACGTCTTGAGGCACTCGACCTCGATGTCGCCAGCGACTTCCTGCTTGTTGCCGCTACGCTGCTCGATATCAAGGCTGCATCTCTCGTTCCCGACGATATTCCCTCCATCAAGCTCGATGAGGACGAGCAGGAGGAGTTCGCCAACCTCGATGGCGATGCGCTACGCGAAGTTCTGATAGCACGGCTCATAGCCTATAAGCAGTTCAAGGGTGCCGCGGCCGCCCTCGGTGCCCGCATGGAAGCAGAGAGCCGCATGCATCCTCGCGTCTCCGGCCCCGACCCCGAGTTCTTGAACCTCATGCCCGACTATCTGTCCGGCATCACGCTTCGCGGCCTTGCCGTCATCTGCGCCGATATCGACGGTCGTCGTGAGAAGTTCCTCTTGGAAGCCGAACACGTCGCACCTCGTCGCATGCCCATCGAGCTTACCGTGGCATCGGTCGATCGCGTCACCATCCAGCGGCCTTCGCTGACCTTCCGCGACCTTTTGGACGGTGAGGCCACCACCGAGCAGATGGTGGCTACCTTCCTGGCCATTCTCGAGCTCGCTAAGCGAGGCTCCGTCACCTTGGAGCAAGACGAGAACTTCGGAGCAATTCACATCAGCCGAGTCGAGGGCGCGCCCGAATATCACCCCTCAGACTCTTTCGCCATCGATTAGGAGTAACCGTGTCAGATTTGGAAACGCTGGACGCCCCTTCGCTGAAGGGGGCGCTCGAGGCCCTCTTGCTCGTGTCGAGCGACCCCGTCAGCGCCAGCGCGCTCGCTAAGTCCCTCGATATCGCGCCGGGTGAGGCCGCCTCTCTGCTCGCCGAGTTGAAAGCCGAATACGAGGACGCGAACCGAGGGTTTCAGCTTCGTGAGGTCGCTGGCGGTTGGCGGCTGTTCACGCATCCGGCATATCATGAGCAGGTAGAATCCTACGTTCTTTCCTGGGATACGCAGCGGCTTTCCCAGGCGGCGCTCGAGACCCTCGCCGTCATCGCGTACCATCAGCCCGTTACCC
>USLT01000102.1 GCA_900555585.1 uncultured Collinsella sp. | reverse complement strand
AACGGCTCGGGTGGTCGAGCGGGGCGTTCAGCGCGGTGAAGTTGTACCAGCTGGACTCGACCTGCGGACCGGTCTCGACGGTGTAGCCGATGCCGCAGAAGACGTCCTCGATCTCCTCGATGATCTGGTTGATGAGGTGCTGGTGGCCGATCTTGGGTCGGGCGCCGGGCAGCGTGATGTCGACCGCCTCGGTCGCCATCAGCTCGCGGATGGCGGCGCGCTTGAGGTCTTTCATACGGCTGTCGAGCAGCGTCTCGGCCATGCGGCGCATCTCGTTGGCGCGCTTGCCGAGGACCGGCCGCTCCTCGGGCGTGATCTTGCCCATCATGCGCATCAGGCCCGTGATCTCGCCCTTGCGACCCAGCAGCGCCACGCGCGCGGCCTCGAGCTTCTCGCTCGTCTCCGCGCCCTCGATCAGCTCCTTCGCTCGCGCCTCCAGCTCTTCGAGCTCGTCGATCAGACTCATGCAATACCCCTCTCGGTACGTTGTGACCAAATAGAAAACCGCCCTCGGGCGTCGTGCTCTCGCACTTCCCAAGGACGGTTGAATTCCGCGGTACCACCTTGATTGGCGCCCGGTTTTCTCTCCGGACGACCCGCTTTGTGCCCCATATCGCCGGGCCGCGCGGCTTCCCTACTCAGCCCGGTCGCGGCATCGCCGCGAAGGGACCGTTCAAGTCGCTGCTCGGGAGTGAACTCGCACCCTCGTCGCCGCAGGCGGGCTTTCAGCCTCTAGACCCACCCTCTCTGTGCCGCGACTCGCGAGGATTGCAACCTCTCCGTCAACGCATTGGTCAGAATGATAGCACATGGGGATGCACGGGCGCGCGTCGGCACCGTGCAAGTTCCCTCCGATCACCTGGGCAGAGCCCGATATGGTGACGAAATCACATGCAATTCGACGGGCGCTCCTATAGACTTCGATTGGAAGCGCGGCGAAGCGCGCCGCGCACCCGATCTCGCTAGGACCCCTTATGACTTACGTCGCATCCTTCCTCGAGGGCATCATCACGTTCATCTCCCCCTGCCTTCTGCCCATGCTCCCCGTCTACATCGCCTACTTCGCCGGCGACGGCAGCAGGGGCGGGCGCGCCGCGATGCGCAACGCCCTCGGATTCGTCCTAGGATTCACGGTCGTCTTCGTCGCCATGGGCGCGCTCGCAGGCACCCTCGGAGGCCTCCTGCGCGAGCACCAGGCGCTCGTGAACCTCGTTTGCGGTGGCACCGTGATCGCGCTCGGCCTCGACTTCCTCGGCGTCGTCAAGCTCGGGATCTTCAAAGGCGCGCGGGGCGCGGCCGGCCCACGGGATCACGGGCTCCTCTCATCCCTCGCACTCGGCATCGTCTTCTCGCTCGGCTGGACGCCGTGCGTCGGCGCCTTCCTCGGGTCCGCGCTCATGCTCGCGGGACAGCAGGGGCACGCCATCGAGGGAATGCTCATGCTGCTCGCCTACTCGGCGGGCCTCGGCATCCCGTTTCTGGCGAGCGCGCTCCTCATCGAGCAGCTCAAGGGCGCCTTCGATGCGATCAAGCAGCATTACAACCTCGTCACCAAGGTATCCGGCGGACTGCTCGTGTGCCTCGGCGCCCTCATGGCAACCGGCGCGATGACGGGCGTCCTCGGTACGCTCGCCTAGCCGGCGCGCCACCGACCAGCGCGATTCCCGAGCGCCACGACCGGCGCGCATGAAACGAAAGGCCCAACCATGGACAACAAGAAGCCGCTCATCATCGGCATCGTCGCATTCGCGCTGCTGCTTGGCGGCGCCGCGCTCCTCTATCAGCATATGGATCCCAGCTCCCTCGGCCCTGCAATGACGTCATCCGATGGCGGAAGCGGGGCGGGCGACTCCGGCGAAGGCGGCGAGCAGCTCCGGCCCGCCCCCGACTTCACGGTGCTCGACCGCGACGGCGACGAGGTCTCGCTATCCGACCTGAAGGGAAAGCCCGTCGTCGTCAGCTTCTGGGCCAGCTGGTGCGACGTATGCAAGACCGGCATGCCCGATTTCGATGCGGCATACGCCAAATACGGCGACGACGTCCACTTCATGATGGTCAACCTCACCTCGGGAAGCGAGACGCGCGAGATAGCCGAGAGCTACATCGACGAGAAGGGCTACGGCTTCCCCATCTACTTCGACACCGAGATGTCCGCCGCCAGCTCCTACGGCGTCAACGCCGTGCCCGTGACCTACCTTGTGGACGCAGAGGGCATGCTCGTCGCCTACGGGCAGGGCCGCCTCGGCCTGGAGGGCATCGAGCGGGGCATCGAGATGATTTCCGGCGACGCCCGCTGAGCACCGCGCGCCAATAAGTGACGAATACGCGCCGGCGCGATGCTTCGCGACCAGCGTGCATAAAAGCAAAAAGAAACACGTATGCTCATTGCGTCGCTTTTCTTGACTGTTTCAGTGCCCTCCCGAAGACTGGCGCTTCCACTTGGCACTGCAAAGCGGGTTCAGCCCGCCAGTTTCTCGCGTGGCCTCGCGCATATTCGGCACTTATTGTCAGCAATAAGCCCGCGCGAGCCATCTTTTGCTCGCGCGGGCCGATTCCGCTTCTTTTCCTATGCAGAATCGCTGAGATAATATCCAAACCGCTCGAAACGCTACCTTGTAGGAACCTCGAGCTCGTGGCGCTCGTCGAACTTGCCGCCCATGCACACCGTGGCGGTCGCATCGTCGAGGTTGTACACCACCGACCACTGCGTCTGGAAGACCTCGCCGTTATCCTTGATCTTCACCTCGCGGCTGACGCTTCGCAGCGTCTCCATGGCCTCGTCCTCCGTCATGATGCCGCCGGCGGCCGCCAGGCGGCCCATCACGGTCTCGTAGCGGTCCTGCCCGCCACCGAAATCGTAGTCACCAGGGGTGAGCAGGAAGTTCGTCGCCGCCTGATAGCCCTCGGGGCCCGGTTCGACCAGCTTCATCTCGTTATCGATGTACTCGACCACCACGCTCTCGCCGCTCGCGTCGGCGATCTGGAAGTGGTAGGAGCGATTGCCCGATGCATGCATGTCGTATCGCGTGAGGAGGTCGACCGCCTCCTCGACCGTCACGCAGCGATCGAGCATGAGGCGGATCGCCGTCGTCGTCGTGATGTCGACGCGGTCCGTCTCCTGGTGCGTCGCCTCCGTATCGATCAGCAGCACGCCGACCGCCAGGCCCTTCTCGTTGACGCCGTCGAGCGGGGCGAACGGCGCCGCGAGCGTCACCACGCTCGACGCGAGGTCCTCGGGCAGCTTGTCCTCGCCATAACCGATGAACGCGAGGTTCACCATGGAGATCGAGGCATAGCCGTCCTTGGGCGCGGTGCGGACCATCATGCCCGGGGAGAACTCGAGATCGAAGTTGCGGCCGAACAGCGCGTCGCCGTCGGGCGCGGTCGCGTTGAACGTGGAGCACGCGAGGTTGGGAAGCTCGATCTTGATGGGCAGCCCCTTCAGCAGGCGACCCACGACGAAGTCGATGAGCTCGGCGTCGTTGGAGGCGCCGCCCTGCTCGAGAAACTCGTCGAGACCGTAATCCGCGGCATAATCCATGGTATACAGCGGGTAATCATCGATCTTCCGTATCGTGCTGAGGGACTTGAGCTCGGTCCTGAACATCGCGACCACCAAGCTGAAGACCAGCACGAGAACCGCCGCGATCACGATCAGGACGCGGGCAAGCAGGTGCTTTCCGCCTTTTGCCCGCACGGTCGAGCCCGACGCGCCTCGCTCCTTAGATTTCAACATAGTCCATCCTCATCTCAATCCGCCCGGAACGCCACCTAAGGCCGCCGGGCGCGGTCAAAACGCTCAGGATTCTATCAGCTTATGTTGATTCGTTAACATGTAAGCTTGCATTATGCGACACACCTACACAATCCGTCCGTTATCTCGTATCGCGCCATAAAAAACGCCCCCGCTCAAGGCGGGGGCGCCGTCGCCGACTGACAAGAGGCGCGGGACGGGTACACTCTTCCACATGCAACATGACTCCGAGACCTCAAGGAGGCCCCAATG
>USLT01000101.1 GCA_900555585.1 uncultured Collinsella sp. | reverse complement strand
CCGCGCCTGGCATGCGGTTTGGGGCGACTCGGTGGGCGGGTGGCACCTCAGCGGCGATCCGATCACCGATGTCCGCCAGCTGCGCGACCCCGCGCTGCGCCATCCCTTCGAGCGCGATGACAACGGTAGGCTCGTGGCGGATATCCGCGAGCTCCCGGGCCTTCCCGAGCAGTACTACCATATGGCTTCCGAAGCCGCCCGCGCCGACGGCGACTACGAGTACGTGGTCGGTCTGTACTTCACCACCGCGCGCGACCAGGCGTCGATGGACTCGTCCAACACCTGGCGGCTGGGCGGCGAGAAGCATTTCGAGCGCCAGAGCGCGGCGCACCTGCACGTGACCGACCGCGCCAACTACGTCTTCCTGCAGAAAGTGGACGATACCGGCGCGCCGATCAACGGCGTCGCCTTCGATGCCTACCCTGCCGACGCCATGACGCGCGACGCGTCCGGGCGCATCGTGCCGCTCGCGGGCGTCGCGCCGCTCGAGAGCGAGCAGACCGCCGATCGCGCCGAGGGGCCCGACTGGGACCTGCGGGAGCATGGGGTGGCGACCTTCGGGCCGTTCGAGCCCGGGACCTACTACCTGGTCGAGCGCGCCTCCAGCGTGCCCGCCGGCTATGTGCCGAACCCCACCGCGGTCCGCGTGGTCGTCGATGCGGACGGCGCGCACCCGGACGCCGGGACCGCCGCCGACGGCGTGTACGCGCAGGTCGGGGCGGGCAGGATCTTGCGCTCCATGGCGCAGTTCGCCCAAGCGGACGGCATCGAATCCTCGCTGCACGACATCGTCTTGCAGCTCCAGAAGCCCACGGGCGTCTCCGTTGACGACACCCTGCTGACCGCATCCATCGATGGCTGGGCCCCCGTCGCGGGCGCAGACCCCATCGAGCTGTCATACGGCACGCGCGACCTCGCGCTCGAGTACGGGCCCCGGCACGAGGGCGGGCCCGTCGCCGCGTTGGTCGACGAGGGCTATGGCTGCGTCCGCATCGCGCAGAATGCGGCGGCGGCTCCCGACCCCTCGTCGGTGGGCCTTACGGGCTACACCGACCTTTCGGGTCGCGACCTCACCAACCTCTATAGCGGCGCGGCTCGCGTGGTCGTCGTCAACGAGCGCGTCGCCTCCCTGGCGGTGTCCAAGCGCGTGGAGGTGCCGAGCGGTCTCGACGCGCCGCAGGACATGGCCGATGCTGCTTTTGACGTGAACTTCGAGGTGCTCGGAGCGCCCGGGGAATCGTACAAGGCGGCGACCTTCAAGATCGTCGACGGCGCCGAGGTCCAGCAGGGCGATGCGTATCGGCTCAAGGCGGGCGACTCGCGCCAGATCAGCCACGGCGAGACCATCAAGGTCTACGGCCTGCCCGATGGATCGGCGTTCAAGGTGACCGAGCGAATCGCCGCCGGCTCGCCCTATGTCCAGACGGCGCCCCAGCGCGATGGCGCGCCCGCCCCCGTCGAGGGCGCGGTGCATGTCGGCAAGACGGCGCGCGGCGAGTTCGTCAACGCCTACGCGCCCGCGCCCGCGACGGTCGGCCCGGAGTCCTTCGGCTTCGAGAAGCATCTCGACCTTTTGCGTTTCGAGGGCGATCGGGTCGTGCGCGAGGAGGATGCCGCTTGGGAGCATTTCACGCCCGAGCAGGCGACCTTCACCATGCGCCTGTCCGAGGTGAGGGAGGGGCCCGGCGCGGCGGAGTGCCCGTTCCCCGAGGGCGCCGACCTGCATGAGGGCGATGGCGGTACGTACATGACCGCGACTGTGGCGCGCGACGAGGCGTTGGGGCATGGCGAGGGCGGCTTCGGCCCCATCGTGTTCGAGGCCCCCGGCACCTATGTCTACCTGATCACCGAGGACCTGCCCGCCCCCGCGGACAAGGCTCCCGGCCTCACGTATTCGCGCGCCCGCTACCGCGTGACGGTCGAGGTCGTCGATACGGGCGGCGCGCTCTCCGCCACCGCCTCGATGCGCCAGACCTTCGACGAGGCCGGCAGCCTGCTGCCTCCAGACGCCCAGCGTCCGTCGGAGCGCGCCGTGTTCCGCAACAGCGCGAGCTTCGAGGCGACCGAGGCGGGTCCGATCGCGACCAAGGTGCTCGATGACCGCTCCGGCGACCATGCGCTCGCCATGGGCGAGTTCACGTTCGGATGGCGCCCTCTGACCGAGGGCGCCCCGCTGCTCACGGACGAGCACGGCGCGCCCGGCCCGCGTCCCGAGGGCTCGGACTACTACACCGCGACCAACGACGCATCCGGAGGGGTCTCCTTCGGCATGGCGCGGTTCACCGACGCCGACCTGAATCGCACCTATGTCTACGAGCTCTTCGAGGTGGTGCCCGCGCAAGCGGTGAATCCCGCGGTCGGAGACGGCAAGGTTACCTACGCCGAGGCGTCTTTCGAGCAGCGCCTGCAGCGCGGGTGGACATACCATGCGGTGACCTATGACTCGACGCCCGTCTACTACCATGTGTCGCTCGAGTCCGGCGATGTCGGCGACGGCGTCGCCTCGGTCGTCGCCACGGTCTCCTACCGTGCCGGGGCTGATGCGGATTCCGCCGTCCTGCCCGAGGGCGCGGTCTTCCGAAACGTCTACGACCCGATCGATACCCAGCTGGTCCCGCGCGGCGAGAAGACGATTCTCGGTCGCGGGCCCCTTGACGGGGAGTCCTTCTCCTTCGAGCTCGTCGCGGGCGACGCCGACGCCGAGCGCGGGCTTGCCGAGGACGCGGTCGTGTTCGGGGGAGATTCCGCGCTGGATGCCCTGAGCGTCGAGGTCGCCGATCTTGTCGAAGGCGAGGCCCACGGCTTCGAGTTCCCCGCCATCTCCTTCTCCCGGGCGGGCTCCTACGTGTTCCATATCCGCGAGGCGGCGCCCGCCGCGCCGGCGCCGGGCATGAGCTGCGACCCTGCTCGCCATAGCCTGATCGTCGAGGTCGTCGACGCCGCGGGCCGCCTGGAGGTCGCCTCCGCGGTCTATGAGGACGGGACGGGCGAGACCGAGCCCGCGGCATGCTTCACCAACCGCTACGAGGCGACGGGTTCGCTTGCGAGCGGCATCGAGGTCGCCAAGGTCATGCGCGGGCGGGACCTGCGCTTGGGGGAGTTCTCCTTCTCCATCGTGGGAATCGACGGCGCGGGCGCCACGGCCGCCGAGGCCGACGCCAAGCTCGTCGCATCCGACCGCTCCTTCACCAACCCGCGTGCGGGCAAGGACAAGCCCGCGGTCATGAGGAAGCTGACGAACCTCTTCTTCACGCAGGCCGATGCGGGGAAGACCTTCTCCTACATCATCGACGAGGATGATCGCCCGGACGCCGAGCTCGCGGGCGTGACGTGCGACCGCTCCCAGTTCCGCGTCGACGTCGCCGTGGCCGATGACGGCACGGGCTCGCTTGCGGTGACGCCCCGCATCACGCGCGTCCGCGACGCCCAGGGCGCCGAGGTCGACCAGCCCGTCGAGGGCCTGCGGGCGACCTTCGAGAACTTCTATAAGCCGCTGCCCGCGACGGTCGAGGACACTTCGATCGCCCTTCCCCTCACCAAGAGGCTCGAGGGCCGTGGATGGCGCGAGGACGATGCCTTCAAGTTCGTTCTCGAGCCCGTGTCGGTCGATGGCCGGACGGATGAGGACGCCTTGGCCGCCGCGCCGATGCCCGAGGGCGGTTCGCTGGCCGTCGTGACTCCCGAGACGCCGACGTTCCAGCCGGTCGGCTCCGAAGCCGATCCCGCCGTCAAGGTGTTCGGCTACCGCGGATTCACGTTCAGCGCTCCGGGGACGTACGTCTACCGGGTTCGCGAGGTCGTTCCCGATGAGGCGGTCAACCCTGCCGTGGAAGGAGGCGCCAAGCGCTACGGAGACGCCTCGGCCTCTGAGCGCTCGGTCGCCGGATGGTGCCTTGACGGCATGACCTATGACGTGGCTGAGGCGACCGTGACCGTCGAGGTCGTGGATGACGGCATGGGGAGGCTCTCCTTCAAGCGCGCGGAGATGGATCCCGAGGCCGCGCCGACGTTCGTGAACGCGTACCGCGAGC
>USLT01000100.1 GCA_900555585.1 uncultured Collinsella sp. | reverse complement strand
TTTCCGGAACTTCCCCGGCCTCTCCATCACCCTGTCCTACAACCAGGACGGCGGCCACAAGGAGATCATGGAGTCCGTGATCGGCGACCTCGCCAAGGTCGGTATCGAGGTCACCTCCGACACCCCCGAGTGGAGCGCCCTGCTCTCCAAGTACGACCAGATGGACTACCAGATCGGCCGTCTCGGCTGGGTCGCCGACTACCCGATCATGGACAACTTCCTGTACCCGCTCTTCCATTCCGACTCCCTGGGCGGCGACAACAAGTCCGGCTACAGCAACCCCGAGGTCGACAAGCTGATCATGGACGCCCGCGGCACCATCAACGCTGACGAGCGCATCGCCAAGATGCAGCAGGCCGATGCCATCATCGGTGCTGACCTCCCGGTCATCCCGCTGATGTTCTACACCCACACGCTGGTCGGTTCCAGCCGCGTGAAGAACCTCTACATCGACCCGCAGAAGAAGGCCAGCCTCGCTCGCGCCGAGCTGAACGCGTAGAATGCGTTGAAATTAGCAAACAGTGACTCTATTGAGTTATACTAACTGTTCGCGAAAACGGGATGCCGATGCTCGCGTCGGCATCCCCTTTTGCATGACGGAGTAGATTGTCACCTACTTCGTTGGTTGTTCGGAAGTCCCTACGACAGGGGAGAGATCGTTTTTATGGGAAAGTACATTCTCAAGCGAGTGCTCCAGTTCATCCCGGTGTTCTTCGGCGTGACACTCATTCTGTTCGCGCTGCAGAACATTGTTCCGGGCGATCCGATCAAGCTTATAGGCGGTGGCGGCAAGTCCATGACTCCGGAAGCGGAGCTCAACCTGCGCATTCGCTATAATCTTGTTCAGGTCGACGAGAATGGCCATGCCGTTCTCGACGAGAACGGCGAGCCCGTGCCCGTTCCTATGTGGGATCGCTACGTCGGCTACATCAGCGACCTGTTCCACGGTGATCTGGGCGAGTCCTATCAGCGTAAGCTTCCGGTCACGGACATCTTCGCAGAGAAGTATCCTTACACCGTCAAGCTCGCCGCGTGCGCAATCGTCCTCGAGGCGATAATGGGCGTCGGCGCCGGCATCATCTCGGCGGTGAAGCGGTACTCGTTCTGGGATATCCTCGTTACGCTCTCGACCTCCGTCCTCGTCGCCGTCCCCGCCTTCTGGCTGGGCATGCTGCTCCAGCTGTTCTTCGGCGTCTGGATCAAGGACCTCACGGGCGGAGCGTTCGCGCTGCCCATCTCCGGTGCGGGCGGTCCCGCATCGCCGTACGCGGACTGGATGCACTACATCCTTCCCTCCGTCACGCTGGCTTCCGTCTCCACTGCCTACGCCGCTCGCATCATGCGTTCGCAGCTGCTCGACGTCATGAACCAGGATTACATTCGCACCGCTAAGGCCAAGGGCCTTTCCAACCGCGCGATCATCTGGAAGCACGCGCTCAAGAACGCGCTCATCCCGGTCGTCACCTACATCGGCGTCGACTTCGGCGCGATGCTCGCCGGCGCGATCCTGACCGAGACGGTCTTCAACTGGCCCGGTGTCGGTTATGAGATTTACCGCGCCATCACCCAGCGCGACTGGCCTATCGTCATGGGCGGCGTCACGCTCGTCGTCGTCGTCGTCATGGTCATCAACCTACTCGTCGATATCAGCTACGCGTTCTTGGATCCGCGCATCCGCTACGGTGCGCCCAAGGATAAGGCGTAGGGGAGGTTTAGCATGCAAGAACCGAGTCCTACTCAGCGCGCCGGCATGGCCGCTAAGGCGGAGACCAAGGGCGCTGTGAAGCCCGCCGCCAAGACCCGTACCCTGTGGGGCGATGCCTTCAAGCGACTCCGCAAGAACAAGCCCGCCGTCGTCGCCGTCGTCTGGATCATCTTCGTCGCGATCGTCGCGGTCACCGCCGACCTCTGGGCCGAGCCCTGGCTGGGTTCCCCCACGGCGTCCGACTCCGTCGCCATGGCGACCACGTCCCTGCTGCCCCCCTCGGCTGAGCATCCCTTCGGTACCGATCCGCTCGGACGCGACATCCTCGTCCGCGTTATCTACGGTGCCCGCGTCTCACTCGCCGTCGGTATCATGGCGACCGCCATCTCGACCTTCATCGGTCTCGTGATGGGCGCGCTCGCCGCGTTTTACGGTGGCATCTGGGATACCATCATCATGCGTCTCGCCGACGTCTTCCTTGCGTTCCCCTACATCCTGTTCGTCGTCGCCATGATCGCGGCGCTGGGCCAGGGTCTCCAGAACGTGTTCATCGCCATCGGCATCCTTGGATGGCCGAGCATCGCCCGTGTCTTCCGCTCCGCGATCCTCACCGTCAAGGAAAACGACTACGTCGACGCTGCTCGCGCCATGGGCGCTTCCGACGTGCGCATCATCGCCCGTCACATCTTCCCCAACTCCGTTGCCTCCATCGTCGTTTACGCGACCATGAACATCGGTGGCGCCATCCTGACCGAGTCGTCCCTTTCCTTCCTGGGCATGGGCGTCGTGCCGCCCACTCCCTCCTGGGGTTCCATGATCCAGGCCGGCCAGGCTTATCTCGAGACCGCTCCCTGGATGATGATCATGCCCGGTCTGGCAATTCTGTCGACGGTTCTCGCCTTCACCCTGCTTGGTGACGGCCTGCGCGACGCCCTCGACGTCAAGATGAAGGATGCGTAAATCCATGAAGAAGGATCAGAAGAACCACGTCGACCTGAAGACGCAGCCCATTCCCGAGGGCCAGCATCTCCTCGAGGTCGATAACCTCAAGATGTACTTCCATACCGAGGACGGTATCGTCCATGCCGTCGACGGCGTCTCCTATACGCTCGATCGCGGCGAGACCCTCGGCGTCGTCGGCGAGTCCGGTTCCGGTAAGTCCGTGACCGCGATGACCATCATGGGCCTCATCTCCATGCCTCCTGGAAAGATCGAGGGCGGCCGCGTCCTGTATCGCGGTCACTCGCTTCTCGATATGACCGAGGAGGAGATGCAGCATATTCGCGGTAACGACATCGCGATGATCTTCCAGGATCCCATGACCTCGCTGAACCCGGTTTATAAGATCGGCGAGCAGGTGGGCGAGGGCCTTCGCCTTCACCGCGGTTATTCCAAGGAGGAGGCGCTCAAGCGCGCAACCGAGCTGCTCGATCTGGTCGGTATTCCGGAGCCCGAGAAGCGCGTCAACGAGTATCCGCACCAGTTCTCCGGCGGTATGCGCCAGCGCGTCATGATCGCCATGGCGCTCGCTTGCGACCCCGACATCCTGATCGCAGACGAGCCCACCACCGCTCTCGATGTCACCATTCAGGCGCAGATCATCGAGCTCATGCAGGAGATGCAGGAGAAGAACGGCAACGCCATCGTTATGATCACCCATGATCTCGGTGTCGTCGCAGACATCGCCGATAAGATCATGGTCATGTACGCGGGTCGTCCCGTCGAGTTCGGCTCCGCCGACGAGATCTTCTACGGTAGCCGCCATCCCTATACCTGGGGCCTTATCCGCTCCATCCCCGAGCAGGCTATCGACGAGAAGAAGCCCCTTACCCCGATCGATGGCAACCCGCCTTCGCTCATGAACCTTCCCGCCGGCTGCCCCTTCGCGCCTCGTTGCCCTTATGCCAAGGACATCTGCCACGAGAAGCTTCCCGAGCACTACACTACCGAGACGGGCCATTACTCCGCCTGCCATTTCGCCGGCGACGATGACTTCGTCAAGAACAACGCCCCCGATACGTCGCGCTCCCGTGGCACCATCGCTACCGGCACGCCCGACGTCCTCGACCCGTCCGTGATTGGAGGAAGGGCTTAATGGCTGACAAGACCCCGCTGCTCAAGGTTGAGCACCTCAGCAAGGAGTTCCCCGCGGGCTCCGGCGCTTTCGGCGGCCGCTTCTCCAAGCGCGTCGTCTCCGCCGTCAACGACGTCTCGTTCGAGATCTATCCCGGCGAGACCTTCGGCCTCGTCGGCGAGTCCGGTTGCGGTAAGTCCACGACCGGTCGCACCATCATGCGCCTCACTGCGCCCACTTCGGGCAAGGTCTTCTTCCAGGGCCGTGATGTTTCGGCGATGAACAA
>USLT01000099.1 GCA_900555585.1 uncultured Collinsella sp. | reverse complement strand
TGTATCTGGACGCTTCGCGTGGATTGGATGCCCATGGCTAGAACCGACCAGCGGGATGCTCTTCTCGGCCTCACCTCCGAGGAGGTGCTCGCGCGCATCGCCGAAGGCAAGGTGAACGTAAACACCGACCTTAAGACCAAGTCCGTTCGCCAGCTCGTCATAGAGAACACGTGCACGCTCTTCAATCTCATAAACGTCGCGCTCGCGGTTCTCGTCATCGCTACGGGCGCTTTCAAGAACCTCACCTTCCTGGGGATCGTCTTTCTCAACACCGCCATCGGCATCATCCAGTCGCTTCGATCCAAGCGCATGGTGGACAAGCTGACCCTGCTGGCGGCCAAGCGCGCCGTGGCTGTGCGCGATGGCGTCGAGGTCGAGCTCGAGCTCGACCAGATCGTGCTGGACGACCTCATCAAGCTCGGGCGCGGCGACCAGATTCCCGCGGACGCCGTCGTGGTCTCAGGCGAGGCGCAGGCGAACGAGAGCCTTCTGACGGGCGAGTCGAACCTCATCCGCAAGCAGCCGGGTAGCGAGCTGATGAGTGGCAGCTTCATCGATTCCGGCCATGTCCTGGCCCGCGTCGTTCATGTCGGCGCCGACAACTACGTCGCGCGCATCAACAACGAGGCGAAGTACGTCAAGAAGGTCAACTCCGAGATCATGGGGGCGCTCAACGCCATCGTGCGGTTCGCCAGCGTCATCATGCTTCCGCTCGGCGCGGCGCTGTTCCTCTCGAGCGCCCATGAGGGCTACCTGTCCTGGTCTCGCGCCGCCGCCGAGGCCCCCATTGATTTCATCCCGTGGCTTCTCTTCGGGCATGCGGCATGGTCCGATGTCTCGAAGTGGATCCTCTCCACGGTCGGGGCGCTGCTCGGCATGATTCCCCAGGGCTTGGTCCTGCTGACGTCATCGGTGCTTGCGATCGCGACCATTCGCCTCGCGCGGAAGCGCGTCCTCGCCCAGCAGCTGTATTGCATCGAGACGCTCGCGCGCGTGGACGTCCTCTGCCTCGATAAGACGGGAACCATCACGTCCGGTCGCATGGAGGTCGCGGGGACGTATGTCGCCGACGTCGACGGGTCGGTGGTGGCCGCCGATACCGCGAGCGCGGATCTCGCCCGAGGGCTCGATTTGGCCCTCGCGGGGATCGCCCGTGCGACGTCTGAGGACGCGAACGAGACCTGCCTGGCGCTGCTCGCCCGCTACGACGGCCTCGCCGGCGTGCGCCCGGCGGCCCGAGTCGTCCCGTTCTCCTCTGCAAAGAAGTGGAGCGGCGCCGTGCTCGCCGGAGACGGTCGCGAGGACGCCCTCGTCATGGGCGCGGCCCAGTTCGTGCTATCCGAGGAGGACTTCCGCCTCTACGAGCGATCGGTCAACGAGCTCGCGGGCATGTGCCGCGTGCTCGTCGTCGCCCGCGTAGACGGTTTCACGGATGGCGGCGACATGATCGGCCGCGCGCGGCCGATCGGGTTCGTCACGATTCGCGACGAGATCCGTTCGTCTGCAGAGGATACCATCGGGTACTTCCGCGACCAGGGCGTCGAGCTGAACGTCATCTCGGGAGACGACCCCCGCACGGTTTCCACGATAGCCCGATCCGTCGGTATTCCCGGCGCCGAGGCGTATGTGGACGCCACCACCCTTGACACCCCCGGCAAGCTCGACGCGGCGGTCGATCGCTACCATGTCTTCGGACGCGTGACGCCCCAGCAGAAACGCGATCTCGTGGTCGCGCTTAAGCGCCGCGGACATACCGTCGCCATGACGGGTGACGGCGTTAACGATGTCCTCGCCCTGAAGGAGGCCGACTGCTCCGTCGCCATGGCGGCCGGCTCCGATGCCGCCCGCAACGTCGCCGAGATCGTCTTGATCGACAACGATTTCGCCGCCATGCCAGCGGTCGTCGCCGAGGGTCGGCGCTCCATCAACAACCTGCAGCGCTCCGCCGCGCTCTTTCTCTCCAAGACGCTGTTCTCGATGGGTCTCGCGGCACTGTGCATCGCGTTCCCGCCCTATCCCTTCGAGCCGATCACGATGACGCTCATCAACTTCTTCTGTATCGGTTTTCCCAGCTTCGTCCTCGCCCTCGAGCCGAATCGCGCCAGGGTGCAGGGCTCCTTCCTCGCCAACGTCCTCAAGCGCGCCCTGCCCGCATCGCTCGCGGTCATCGCCGCCTGCGCCGCGTCCATGGCGGCTTCCTCGCTGCTGGGGCTTCCGTCCGACGTCCTCTCCACCCTCTGCCTCGGTGTGACATGCGCCGTCGGCGTCTCGCTCATCTGGGAGATATCCCGTCCCTTCACGCCCCTTCGGATCGCCGTGCTCGTTTTCGTCATCTGCGGCATCGTGCTGCAGATCCTGCTTCTCCCCGGGTTCTTCTCGATCGCTCCCATCGGGCTCGGGAGCGGCGCGCTGCTGCTTCTTATCGGCGGCTTCGGCGTTGTCTCCTTCCGCTGGCTGGATGCCGCGCTCGTTAAGGTCGGTTCCCGCCGCGCCCGTTCCGCGAGCGGGCTCGGTAGGGGCGTGAGGGTCTCTATCGGTGGTCGGGGCGGCGGTCGCGTATCGGCAACGGTGAGCGCTCCGAGGCGCGCCGTGGAGCGGATTCATGCCAGGGCCGACGAGCGCGCCGACGAGCGCGCCCTGCATCGGGCCGCTGCGGACGCGGCCCGTGCGGTAGAGGGCGATCGCTCGGGATCCCGATCCCGAAGGTTGACCAAATCCGCTTCGGGTATTCGGATGAAGATGGATTCCCGGCGGCACGGCTCGCGTCGCACGGGCGCCGACAAGCGTTAGGATTCTGATTGACCAGACCTGCCATCGTGGGAAAGGGGAGCCATTGATCTGCCCCCATTGTCTAAATAAGGTTGAGGACGGCGCTACGTTCTGCCCAACCTGCAACGCCTATCTCGGCGGCGGTCCCGCGCACGCGGACGCCGTTTTCTGCGAGGGCTGCGGCGCGCGCATCGCCGCGCAGATGCGCACATGCCCCAAATGCGGGCGGCCCGCACCGGGCATCTTATCGACGGACAGCGCCTCGTCCGATCTCGCGGCCGGCCATACCGCCAGCTTCCCAAGGCTCACCCAGCGCATGATCGATGCCGACGCGGCTCCGCGTTCGAGCGCGCCCACGGCCGCGCAAGTCCTAAGCGATTCCATGGACCCGGCATCCACGAACGTGCTGAGCTCCGACGACATCGAGCATGCATCCCGCGGCTCTCGGTCCGAGGCGGACGACCCCTATCACAAACGTCGTCCCCGCTTCGTCAAACCCGTCCTCGTCGCCGTCATCGCGTCCCTGCTTATCGGCGGCGGCGTCTTCTTCGTCGTGCGCGACCCGTTTGGCGTCATGCCCGGCATCGTCGAGTCATTCGAGCGCGCTGCGAGCGAGATGTATCCCAGCCGCCAGGTTCCACAGGGATCTTCCGCTGGCGAAGCCGCGGAGCCCGCGCCCGTTGAGGTCGATCCGTTCCAGGTGCTGACTTCTTCGCACAACAAGCTCGTATCCGCTTTCGAGTCCCTCGATACGATCATCGAGGATTACGAGTACGGCTTCCTGGCCAACGACCGCTCCCAGCGCGACGAGAAGTCTAAGAGCGCCTATGGTGCGCGAGACCTCGTCGACTCCGTCGTGAGGGACCTCGACGGACTGGATCTTCCAGAGGGCTCGCCGTACGCCCAGGACGTCGCCAACCTCAAGCAGCTTGCCGGATGGGTAAGGACCCGCATCGATGTGTACTGCGCGTCATGGGACATCTCCCTCGGCATCCCCGAGGGCGAGCGCCCCTCTGACCACAGCGATGAGATCCTCGCCCCGCTTCGGGAGCGCTCTCAGGAGGACCAGGAGGCGAGGACGCAGTACTTCGCGAACGTGGAGTCCTTCAAGCCGGTTCGGAAATCCTCCTAGCGTGCCGAATTCGTGAATGCGCGCCGTTCTTGCTAGAATCTTGTAGATATATCATTCCAGGGTGGAAGGGCTGCTTATGTTCGGCAGAAAGCTATATACGCCTGAGTACCAGGTAGCGGGCGACGAGATCGCCGTCATCGAGACGTCTAAGGGCATCATTCGCGTTCGCCTTGACGGCGATGGCGCCCCGATTCATGT
>USLT01000098.1 GCA_900555585.1 uncultured Collinsella sp. | reverse complement strand
GATCAGCGCGGCGCCGCCGAGCGTGAAGAGCACGGTGCCGATGCCGCCGGTCTCGGGCAGCAGCGCGCCCTTGTTGTTCTTGACGACCACCTCGGGCAGCTGCCCGGCGGCGCCGGCGATCGCATCCACGGCGTCGTTAACCTTAACCGTCCACGAAGGCTTCGTTCCATCGAAGGTCGTGTCGGCGATCGTGATCTTCACGGGCTTCGCCAGCTTGTTGAAGCCCTCCGGAGCCTTGGTCTCGACGAGGTAGTAGTCCCCAGCTGCGAGGCCATGGAACTCGATGATACCCGTGGCGCCCGTGGTCACGCTCGCCACCTTGCCGTTATCGCCGTCCATAGCGAGGCGGTACACGCCCTCGCGAACCTGCACGAGCTCGATGGCGGGGCCGGTGGCCTCATGGTGCAGCTCGAAGACGGCGCCAGCGAGGGGATCGGTTCCGTCCGTCTTCTTCAGCTTGAAGCCGAAGTCGTACTGATGCGTCACATCGGGATTCGAGGACCCGACGGTGTCCTTGCTCGGGTCGTTGGAGTACTCGACCTTGGCCTCGTTGGGAACGGCCTGGCCCACGACGGCGTCGGCGTTGATGAAGGCGGTGTAGGTGACGACGATCTCCTGGCCGGCCTTACCGGTGAACAGGGCCTTGGCGTCGCGGATGGCGCCGGACTCGGTGCCGAACTTGATGCTGAGGGTCGTCTTGCCTTCGGGAGTCGGCTGGCCTGCCTCCGCCTTGTAATCGGTCGTGCTGACGTCCTGGTTTCCGATCTTCACGCTCACGAACTCGCCGAACGTCAGGCCCTTGGACAGGACGTCCTTGAAGGCGAACTGGTACTTGGCGTACTCGCTGACATCGGGGACGGCCGCCCTCAGGGTGAAAGTCAGCTTGCTGCCGATCTCGCCGTTAGCATGATCTCCGCCCACGACCGTCTTATCGACCGTCGGGTACACGGACTTGAGCGCGATGGTGGCGCTGGCATCCTTGACCGGGACGAGCATGGCATCGGTCATGCGGTCGACGCTCGTTGATCCGCCGGCCGGGCTCACCACGTAGTAGCCCAGGTCCAGGCCGGTGAACTCCGCGGTGTACGTCTTCGACGTGGTGGCGGCGACGGTACGGTCGGCTTCGAGCTTGCTGTCGACGGCCCACTTGCGGGCAACCTTCGCGAACTCGGTCACCTTCTGCTCGTTGTCGGCACCGAGCTTCGAGATGTAGCCGTATGCCGCCTGCGTGACCTCCTCATCGGTAGGGTTGTCTCCAAAGGTCAGATTGAAGTCGGTCTTCTTATCGACGAAGAACTGCTTCCACTTCGGGCTGACGGTATAACCGTACGAGGTACCGGTCGTCGTCATGTCGAACATCTTCCAGATCTCGACGTTCTTTCCGGAGAACTCCGCGCTATCGCTGGTGACGGTCAGCTTTCCCGTTCCAACCGCCAGCGCGTTGGCCGGCAGCGCGGTCACGAGGACCGCGACGGCGAGCAGCAGCGCCATCGCCGCGCCCGCGAACCGTTTCGTCATCTTCTTCATCTCGGTTTCCTTCCCATTACGTGGTATCCGACATTTCCCATATCCACTTCGACGGTCTCCGTCGATGTAAGATCGATAGCTCCCGGCGGGTGCTCCTTCCGACGCGCGCGAGCATCGTGCGGGGCGGCCGGCGGGCCGCAGGCGAGCATATCCGCACTCATCGCGACCGCCTCCCACCGGCGCCGGCGGGCGTGGCGAGGTGCCTCGGAACGTAGCCGTCTCCCCCGTCGCCCCGGCGACGGCGGTCGTAGACCGCCCACGCCGTCAGCATGCCGCCCGCCAGCACCGTCAGCCACGTGCCCGCACCGCCCGTCTCGGGCAGCGGCGGCCGATAGACGTTCTTGACCGTGAGGACGTGACCCGCCCGGTCGGCGTCGTAGACGACGGAGTAGCCGTCCACCGCGACCTCCTGGACCCGATAGGTGTAGTAGCGGACCTGCACCGGCGAGACGCTCGCGTCCTCGAACGCGACCGGCAACCCCGCCAGCACGCGCCGCCACGTCTCGGAGTGCGGGGAGGCGTCGGCGGCGGTGAGCCTAACGGCGCCCTTTTCGCCCGCGAGCCCGTATCCGCCGCCGGGAAGCGGCACCACCCACTGGACGACCTGCCCGCCATCCTTATCCGTGTACGTCGCCGTGATGTAGAAATCGACGAAGTCGGGGCGCTTGCCATCACGGTCGCCGAAGTCGTCCCACACCTTCTGGAGCGTGAGGTCGACGGACTCGGCGCACGGATCCTGCCCGTCGCCGGGCTCGGGGGTAAGGCCGGCGCCGTTGTCCAGCTGCGGCGTATCGCGCATGAGGACCGCCTTGGCGCCGTCCTCGAGATAGGCTTCCAGAGCGCGCTGCCCGGCGGCGCCCTTCTCGACGGCTCCGTTCAGCTCGTCGAACTCCGAGATGCCCACCTGCTCGCGCACGGCGACGTCGTACCTGTTCATATCGAGGCCGAACGCGCCGCCGCCGACCACGGCGTCATCTTGGCTCATGGTCGCGAACAGCCCGCCCGCCTGGCCCTTCAGCGCCTGCGTGAGCTGGTCGTTCGCCTCGCGGTAGATGGAGTAGAAGTTCTTCGTCTCGATCTTGCGCTTGTCGTCCAGGGGCTCGTAGACGGTCTTGAGGTAGGTCATGCCGGTGAAGGGCCCGGTGATCGTGCCGCCCTTATCGTTCCTGGCATCGTGGCCCTTTCCGCGCACGGTGTCGCAGTACGCCATCTTGTTATGGTCGAGCACGCTCTCGTTCGAGAGGCCCACGAATCCGCCGGCATAGCCGCCGAGCGTGCCGCGACCGCCCTCGTAGCGGCCGATGCCGAAGCCGTTGCTCGTATCCGTGGCGCCGCCGCCGAAGACGTCGTAACCCGTCGCGATACCCGTCACCGAGTTGTTGGTGATGTTGGTGCGGTTACCCTTGATGAGCGCGATGCTCAGGTTCGATTTCAGCTTGTCGTTCTCGCCGATCAGCCCCTGCTCTCCGCACGGCAGGCTGATGGTCGAGTCACCGATGGTGATGACCGCCACATCGGTCGCGCCGGGGTCGCTGCTGTCCTGCTTCCTAGAGAGGGCCACGCCCACGCGCAGGCCCAGCAGGTTGACGTAGAGCGTCTTGCCCTCCGCGAAGACGCCAAGGTCTATCAGGCCCGGAAGCCCGGGGATCGAGATCTTGATGACGTTGAGATCTTGCAACGCGTCGGCGTACAGGATCCTCAGCAGGGCGTTAACGATGCTCAGCAACGGCTCGAGCAAGATATTCGAGCCGAGGTCGGCGCCGGCCACGAACCCCATGGTCGTCTTGCCGACGAAGCCTCCGGCGACCTGCCCGCTCGTCACCTTCTTAAGGTCCGTCACATGGCACCCGTCGATCTTCGCCATGTCGGCGAAGCCCACGAAGCCGGCAGCCATCTCCTGGCCGTCGAGATGCTCGGAAGCAGCGTCGCTCGTGATGGGCGTCCCGTGCGAGGAGGCCACCGTGTAACCGGCGTCGATTCCGTCGACCCGGCAGCGCTCGACATGGGAGCCCCAGATATCGAGCACCCCGGCGTTGGCGCCGAGCAGCTTCAGCAGGTCGGACAGGCTTCCGCCGACCTGGGCCTTGTCCACATCGACCGTGCCGCTCTTGCCCAGATGGCCCACGAAGCCGCCGGTGTAGTTCAGGCCCTTGACGGCGTTGAGGCGCTCGACGGAGCAATCCTTGATGGACCCGTTGAGCAGGGAGCCGCCGAAGCCGCCGGCGGTGCCCGTGTAGCGCTTCTCCTCGCCCGTGCCCTCGCTCGTCTGCTCGTGCGACTCGACGCGGACGCCGTCAGCGACGCCCTGGACGCGCGCATGGTAGATATAGGTGCGGAACGCATCGAGCACGTCGGTGTTGCCGAGCTGGATGAGCTTGAGCAGCGTCGTCCCGGACTGTCCGTCCGCGCCCGTGCTCCCCACGCTGGCCACGCCGCCCACATCGCCGATGCCGAAGAACCCGAAGCGCAGCACCCAGGCCAGCATCGAAATCAGCATCACTTTCTTAATGCCGAAACGCCGGAGGAAGAAAGGAATCAGCAGAATGCAGAGCGTTTCGGACATCTGCGACAGCGAGAGCAGGATCACCGAGTGCTTCACGATGGCCGAATCGGC
>USLT01000097.1 GCA_900555585.1 uncultured Collinsella sp. | reverse complement strand
GTGGCCCGGGTCCAGGGTGCCGATCAACAGGAACCTGGTGCCGTCGAAGGTGAACGAGGCGGTGGCGCCGGCGGCCTTGCTCCACATGCTGGTGCCGTTGATGAAGCCCGCCTGCTTCTCGTGCTTCCAGTCGCCCTCGGCGGTCATCCCGCCCTCGCCCTCGTTGTCGATGGTCTTCATGCCCGCGGGGATCGGCGTGGGCTTCTCGAAGGGCTTGGTCGCCTTGTAGACGCCGACCTCGGTGAGTTGCGCGACCTTGCCCTCGAGCGTTTCGAGCTCGATCTTGATGGCGTCCGAGTGCACGGGCGCGCCGCGGACGAGGCGCTTGGCGCCCACGGTGCCGCCGGAGGCGTACTCGACCCACTGGCCGCCGGCGTCGCGGTAGGAGACCTTGAAGCCCTTGATGCGCTGGCCGTTCTGGATGGCCTCCTCGAAGGAGACGACGTCGAAGGTCTGCGCGCCGTCGAGCTCGATGACGATCGACTGCGCGCCGCCGGCCTCCTTCGCGCTCCAGTACGTGTCGTCGCGGCCGTCGAGCGCCTTGCCGGGGCCGTAGTCGGCGGAGTCCTGCCATGCGCCGCTGACCTTGGCGGTCGCGGCGCCGCGCTCGCCTCCCGCGCGGGTGAGGTCGTCGTCGAACGTCTGCTTGATGTTCTCGCCGAGCTCGAGCGTGCGCTGGCGAATCTCTGGGTCGACCGTGCCCTTGTCGTTGGGCGGCACGTTGAGCAGCAGCGGCGCGCCGTGGCCCACGGAGTTGAAGTACATGTTGCTGAGTTCGGTGATTGATTTGGGCGCCTTCTTGTTCTCGCCCCAGAACCAGCCGGAGGTGATGCGCGCGTCGGCCTCGGGCATGATCCACTTCTCGCCGGCCGGGTCGCCGACGCTCACGTCGGCGCCGACGGTCGGGTCGTTCTTGATGTTCTTGTTCCAGGGGACCTCCGTGGAGCTGGGGGTCCACGAGGGATCCATCTTCACGCGGTTCCAGGAGACGTCGCCCGCCAGGCCGTGCTCGTTGCCCACCCAGCGGACCTCGGACTGCAGGCCGCACTGGAACAGGACGCAGTCGGGGCCCTGGAGCTCGCGTATGACCTTCGCGAAGTCCTCGAACCGGTAGTCCTGCGCGTTGGCGCCCGTGCCCTTGGCGCCGTCCATCCAGACCTCGACGAACTTGCCGCCGTTGCCGTATTTGGGATCGCCCAGGATCTCGCGGAGCTGGCCGATGTAGAAGTCGTTGTAGTTGTCCGCGTCGCCGTCGGAGCTGCCGTAGCTCTTGTCGTGGATGTCCCAGGGGGAGAGGTAGAGACCCATGTCGAGGTCCTGCTCGGTGCAGGCGCGGGACAGCTCCGCCAGGATGTCGATCTTGCGGGCCGTGCTGCCCATGTCGTACTCGGTGGACTCGCTGTTCCAGATGCAGAATCCGTCATGGTGCTTGGCGGTCACGACGAGCCGCGTGAAGCCGGCGTCCTTGATCATCTTGACGTAGCCGTCCGCGTCGAAGGATTCGAGCCGCTCCATGTACTCGGTGGCGATGGGGTTGCCCTTCTTGCCGTAGTCCTCGCCCCACTCCCAGCCGGAGAAGGTGTTGGGGCCGAAGTGGCAGAACGCCGCGAACTCGTCCCTGGCGTACTTCAGCTGCCCGGCGTTCGGCTTGACCTCGTCGGGCTCCGGAGCGCTGGTCGCCGTGCCGCCGAGCTCGCCGTCGGTGAACCAGGTCTCGCCGAAGGCCGCTGCGGGGAGCGCGAGCGATGAGCAGAGGGTCGCCATGACGGCGAGCCGCGCGATGTTTCCGTGACGCATGTTCCTCCTATCGTGTTGGCGGAGTCTCGTCGGCGAGCCTCCGCGCGCCCGTTGCGGGCGTCTGGGCAATCTCGTCCATTCTGCTGAATCAGGTACCGAAAAGCTTTTTCGCGTCGGTGTGCGTCTCATTTTCAATCCTGAATGGTAGGTAATTCTTGGGTGAGCGCTTACCAGGCAAAACATGGTCACGTAGTCCTGATACTAGTCCGGCGACGCCCTGCGCTTGGTATACTTGTGCGCTGGAATTCGAACCGAGCGCCATGAGGAGCAAGCCGTGAAGATCACCGTCGTCGCCGTGGGAAAGCTGAAGGAGCGCTTCTGGGCGGACGCGTGCGCCGAGTACGCGAAGCGCCTGCAGGCCTTCGCGACGGTCAAGATGGTCGAGGTGCCCGATCGCGACCCGGCGAAGTTCGGCGGCGAGGACGCGGGCCGCGCCCTCGAGGGCAAGGGCATCCTCGCGGCGATTCCCGAGCGCGCGCACGTCATCCTGCTCGATATCGGCGGGACCGAGCGCTCGAGCGAGGAGATCGCCGCCCGTCTCGACGGCCTCATGACGCGCGGCTCCAGCAACATCGCCTTCGTGATCGGCGGGTCGTGCGGCGTCAGCCGGGAGGTGCGCGAGCGCGCCGACGAGCGCCTCTCCTTCGGCCGCATCACGCTGCCGCACAACCTCGCCCGCGTGGTGCTGCTCGAGCAGGTCTACCGCGCCTTCAAGATCATGCGCGGCGAGCCGTACCACAAGTAAGGGTTCCGCGCTTCCCGCGCCCTGGGCGAAAACCGCGTCGATTACGGGGTATACAAGGATAATCGACAAAACGGGCCGTGCCTGCGGAGCATCGGGGGACTCAATGGCATATATCTCATTCGACAACGTCTACAAGGTGTACGGCGACGGGGAGGGCGCGGTCCACGCGCTCGACGGCGCCAGCTTCAGCGTGGAGCGCGGCGAGCTCGCCGTGGTGCTCGGGGCATCCGGCGCCGGAAAGACCACGGCGCTCAACATCCTCGGCGGCATGGACGGCGCGACGAGCGGCAGCGTCGTCGTGGACGGCCGCGACGTCGGGAACGCCTCGGAGGACGAGCTCGTCGAGTACCGCCGCTCGGACGTCGGCTTCGTGTTCCAGTTCTACAACCTGGTGCCCAACCTGACCGCGCTCGAGAACGTCGAGCTGGCGGCGCAGATATGCCCCGACTCGCTGGACGCCGCCGAGTGCCTGGAGAAGGTCGGCCTGGGCGGGCGCATGGCGAACTTCCCCGCGCAGCTCTCCGGCGGCGAGCAGCAGCGCGTCTCCATCGCCCGCGCGATCGCCAAGAACCCCAAGCTGCTGCTGTGCGACGAGCCCACCGGCGCGCTCGACTACCAGACGGGCAAGCAGGTCCTGCAGCTGCTGCAGGACACCTGCCGGCGCGACGGCATCACCGTCGTGATCATCACGCACAACTCCGCGCTCGCCCCGATGGCGGACCGCCTGATCCGCTTCAAGAGCGGCCGCGTGACCGACATCCAGGTCAACGAGCATCCCGTGCCCATCGCCGATATCGAGTGGTAGGTGCTCATCGATGCCTGGTAAGAAGCAGCGCCGCGCCGGCGCGAAGGCCCGGCCGAGCGCGTTCGCGACCGATGTCCGCCGCGCCATAACCGACAACCCCAAGCGGTTCATCTCGCTGTTCGTCATCACGGCGCTCGGCGCCACCATGCTGGTGGGCCTCAAGGCCGCCTGCGACGACCTGCGCTCGACCGCCGACGCCTTCTACGACTCCCAGCGGCTCTTCGACATCTCGGTCAAGTCGACGCTCGGCATGGACGAGTCGGACATCGAGGCGCTCTCGGACGTCGAGGGCGTGTCCGCCGTCGAGGGAGGGTACGCCGAGACCGCCTACACGCAGGTCGATGGAAGGCGCCAGAAGGTCGACGTGCGCGCCCTCATGTCCGAGGGGATCAACGAGCCGATGGTGCTTGAGGGCCGGCTGCCCCGCGACGTCGGCGAGGTCGCGGTCACTCAGAAGTACCTCGACGCCACGGGCGCCCGCGTCGGCGACGAGGTGCGCTTCGAGGCGGCCGACGACGCGGCGGCCCCCGTCTTCGCCGAGGGCGCCTACACGATCACCGGCGCGGTGCTCGATCCCCTGGACGTCAACGCCGGCGGCGAGAGCATGGGCTTCCGCGCGACCTCCGGCCCCCGGTACGCCTTCTTCCTGACGCCCGCCGCGGTGGAGAACCGCGACGAGTTCACCGTCGCCTACCTCGCGGTCGAGGGCGCGGCCTCCCTGCCGTCCTATTCCCAGGAGTACGAGGACCTCGTCTCGGACGCGAAGCAGCGCGTGGAGGAGATTCGCTCCGAGCG
>USLT01000096.1 GCA_900555585.1 uncultured Collinsella sp. | reverse complement strand
CGCCGCCAAAAGGAGGGGAGCCATCCTGCCATATGGAAGGGGCCCCGGCATATCCTCCAGCGGGACTGGAACGACACCCCCTTTTACTGCCGCAACGAAAAAGGAGAGATCACCCGCTGGGCGGTGTTCGGCGGCACCCTGGAGGGCATCCGGGAGAAGCTGCTGTACTTAAAAAGCCTTGGGGTGACGGTGTTATACCTCAACCCCATTTTCGAGGCGGCCAGCAACCACAAGTATGATACCAGCGACTATTTGAAGGTGGACCCCTCCCTAGGGGACGACGACAGCTTTCAGGCCCTGGTGGATGCGGCCCGGGAGTTGGACATCCGCATCATCCTGGACGGGGTGTTCAGCCACACCGGGGCGGACAGCCGGTATTTCAATCGACTGGGCAACTATGATACGGTGGGCGCCTGCCAGAGCCAGGACTCCCCCTATTACAAATGGTATCGCTTCCGTCATTGGCCGGACGACTACGAGTGCTGGTGGGGAGTGACCGACCTGCCCAATGTGGAGGAGCTGGAGCCCAGCTACAGCCAGTTCATCTACGGCGAAGGAGACAGCGTCATCCGCCACTGGCTGCGTAAGGGCATCGGCGGCTGGCGGCTGGACGTGGCTGACGAGCTGCCCGACGAGTTTATCAAGGGCATCCGGGCGGCCATGGAGGAGGAGGCACCGGACAGCGTCCTGCTGGGCGAGGTATGGGAGGACGCCTCCAACAAGGTGAGCTACGGCAAGCTCCGCACCTACCTGCAGGGCGATGAGCTCGACTCCGCCATGAACTACCCGTTCCGCGATATGGTCCTCAACTTCCTGCTCGGACATGAATCCGCGCACCAGGCAGCCGAGCGTATAGAATCGCTGCGCGAGAACTATCCGCGCGAAGCGCTCATGTGCGCGCTCAACCTCCTCGGCAGCCACGACAAGCCGCGCATAGCATCCGTGCTGGGCGACGGCCCCGACGAGTCCCAGCTGCCCGAATCCGAGCGGGGGCGGTTCAGGCTCGACGAGAACTCGATGGGACGCGCAAAGGGCCGCTTCTGGCTAGCGACCCTTCTTCAAATGACCCTGCCGGGCGTGCCCTGCATTTACTACGGAGACGAATTCGGACTCGAGGGCCTATCGGATCCCGGCAACCGCCGTACGCTGCCGCTTCAAGAGGATATCCACGATCGCGACATGCTCAACATGATCCGCAACGCCTCGGGGCTGCGTCGCGCGCTCCCCTTCCTGGTCGACGGCGACCTCGAAGCACGCGCCCTCAACGATGACGTCCTATGCATCAAGCGCCGCGGCGACCATGGGCAGCTCGCCACCATCCTGATCAACCGCAGCCTCACGACGACGCGCGTGGTCCGCGTACCGATCGAGAACGAGTCCGCCACCGACGTCATCTCGGGTGCAGACTACCTACGCGAGCCCGATGGATGCGCCGAGGTCAAGCTTTGGCCGCTCGGCTCCGCGGTCATCTACGCCACGCCGACCCAGCGGCTTCAAAAGGCGCTGGAACCCGGCGCGGGAATCTTGTGCCATATCACCTCGATCCCCAACGACAACGGGTGCCCGGGAACCCTGGGTCTCCCCGCGAAGCGATTCATCGACCATCTAGCCGCCATGGGCATGCGCTACTGGCAGGTCCTCCCGGTGAATCCCACCGACTCCTTCGGGTCGCCATACGCGGGACCCTCGGCTTTCGCGGGCAACCTCTCGCTGCTGCAGGAGACCGATCACGAGCTTCGGCGCGCTTACGCCGCGTTCAAGCGCGACGGCGGCTTCGACTCCGCCGAGTACCTCTCCTTCGCGCGCGCCAACGAGAAATGGCTCGAGCCCTACTGCGCCTTCATGGTCCTCAAGGAAGCCCACAACGGCGCGCCGCGGCACGGCTGGCCGGCAAGCCATCGCCGCTACGACGTGGGAATCCTCTCGGATTCTCGCTACAAGGACGCCGCCGGCTTCCATGCGTTCGCGCAGATGAGATTCGGCGCGGAATGGCGCGAGATGCTCGATTACGCCCACGAGCGCGGCATCATGATCATCGGTGACATACCCATGTACGTATCCGATGACTCCGCCGACGCCTGGAGCGAGCCCGCCATGTTCTCGCTCGGCAAAGACGGCATGCCCTACGAGATCGCGGGCGTCCCGCCCGACCGGTTCTCGGCTACCGGACAGGTATGGGGCAACCCGACCTACCGCTGGGACGAGATGGCGAAAGACGGCTACGTCTGGTGGATGTCTCGCCTCGAGCGCGCCTTCGGGCTCTACGACTACGTGAGGCTCGACCATTTCCTGGGATTCCAGAACTACTTCGGTATCCCAGCGGGAGGAACGGGCGCCGACGGACGCTGGCTGCAGGGACCCGGAATCGACTTCTTCCTGCGCGCGCACGAGCGATTCGGCGAGCTGCCCTTCATCGCGGAGGACCTCGGCCTGCTGACCCCGGCCGTCCGCTCGCTCGTCGCATCATGCGGCTTCCCCGGAATGGACGTGCTCGAATTCGCCGACTACGATGTTCGCGACACGATCGCACCGCATGAGGGCAAGATCCTCTACACGTCGACGCACGACACCTCGACGCTGCTCGGGTTCCTGCACCGCTCGTTCTGCTCGGATTCCAACGAGCAGGAGGCGCAATACCTCTCCGACGAGGTGATCCGCCGCTCGCTCGAGAGCCCGGCGCCGGTGGTCATGATGCAGCTGCAAGACGCCCTGATGCTCGGCGACGACGCGCGCATGAACGTGCCTGGCGTCGCCGACGGAAACTGGCGCTGGCAGGCGCGGGAGAAGGACATCGCCGCCGCGGAGGCGCGCATACGCGGCGAGCTCGTAGACAACGGCCGCGCCAATCTGGATAGTTTAAGCTAACGCCTGCACGGCGCCCTTCTGGGGTACAGTAACACGGGTAACGATAAGCGCCCGCCACCGGATAGTCGATCCGGTGGCGGGCGCTATGTGGGGAAACGAGGAATGCAATGGCACGTTACGACTATCGCTGCGAGTCCTGCGGGGACGTCTTCGAGGTTGAGCACGGCATGACCGAGCGCCCCGAGGTGACCTGCCCCGTATGCGGCGGAAACGCCTCGAAGGTGTTCAGCGCGAGCGGAATCAAGTTCGAGGGCAGCGGCTTCTACAACACCGATATGCGAGGCGGCGGCTCGTGCACGAGCGCTACAAGCGGCGGATGCTGCGAGGGCTGCTCGAACAACGCCTAGCGGATACGGACGAAGCGGGCGCAGAAATGTCCATCGTACCCACCATCGCGAGCGGGGACCGTCTGAAAACGGCCCCGCTCGTCTTCATTACGCGCGAGATCAGCGCGGGCGGCGTCCATACCACGCAGGCCGAAAGCCTTCGCCCCGCTTACGGGGACGGGCGCGAACAACGAGCCCTCCTCGCTCGCAAGGAAGGCGTCGACGACGCCGTCGTTCTCGGAGGAGAGCACCGAGCAGGTCGCGTACAGCAGGTCGCCACCGACCGCGACGACGCGCGAGGCAGACTTGAGCAGGGCGAGCTGCAATGCGGGAAGGTCCGTTCGAACCTCAGCCGTGGTCAGGCGCCAGGGAATCTCGAGATGGCGGCGCATCGTACCGGTACCCGAGCAGGGCGCGTCCAGGAGCACGCAATCGAAGCCCTGCCCCGGCATGGCGCCGGCGGCAGCCAATCCCCGTTCAAGGTCTCGGGCATCGAGGGCGAACGTCCGGGGAACGGCAAACCCCGCCCGGGACATGCGCTCGGCGCATGAGGAGCACTTCCATTCGAACAGGTCGACGGCCGTCTGGTCGATACGGACGCCCAGGCGCGCCGCGAGAGCGCCGCGGACGTAGCATTTGGTTCCGCGACCCGCGCCGACCTCGAGCACCGAACCATCCTGGACCGCGGCGGACGCGACGAGCTGCGCGGCGTAATCGGAGGACGCGAGTTCGGCGCGCTCGAATGACCCCGCATGGACGAGCTCCCGAACCGACTCGACGCGATAGCAACCGGGCAGCGGCGTGGCAGTCGCGCGGGCAAGGCCGAGGACGGACTCGATGTCGGGGCGAGCTGCCCCGACTTGAATATAAACAGGCGGAATATCGAGCTGGCAGTCGAGCAGGGAGTCCGCGCGGTCGCCGATCGATGCGACGACATCGCGCACGAGCCAGGTGGGCAGGCCC
>USLT01000095.1 GCA_900555585.1 uncultured Collinsella sp. | reverse complement strand
CGCCCCGCGCCCCGGCGCGCGTTTTTCCGCTCGCGCCGCCGCCCGCCCGCGCATCAGGTCCCCGCGATTGGGTACCATGGACTGGCATAGATTCGACCCGTATAGATTTCAAACCCGAAGGGAGCCGTCATGGCCGAGGATACCAGGGCGTACGTGGAGCAGCTGGCGCACGCCGCCAAGGAGGCGTCGCGCTCCATCTCCTTCGCGAGCGACGAGGCCCGCTGCAACACCGTCCGCGCGATGGCGCGCGAGCTCGCCGCCCGCGCCGACGAGGTGCTCGCTGCCAACGAGCTCGACATGCGCGCCGCGGCCGAGGCCGGCACGAGCGAGGGACTGCTGGACCGCCTGCTCCTCACGGCCGAACGCATCGAGGCGATGGCGTCGGCGCTGTCCACCCTCGCCGACCTTCCCGACCCCGTGGGCCGCGTGCTCGAGCACCGGACCATCGACTGCGGCCTGGACCTGCAGAAGGTCAGCGTGCCGCTCGGCCTCGTCGCCATGGTCTACGAGGCGCGCCCCAACGTGACCGCCGACGCGGCGGGCATCTGCATCCGCACCGGCAACGCCTGCATCCTGCGCGGCGGCTCCATGGCGCAGCGCTCCTGCGCGGCCATCGCCCACGTGCTCGCCGACGCGGTCGAGTCCTGCGGCTTCCCACGCGAGCTCGTCTCCATCATCGAGACCACCGACCGCGAGGCCACCGGCGCCCTCATGTCCCTGCGCGGCGTGGTCGACGTCCTCATCCCGCGCGGCGGCGCCGGGCTCATCCAGCGCTGCGTGCGCGAGAGCCTCGTCCCGGTCATCGAGACGGGGACCGGCAACTGCCACGTCTACGTGCACGCGAGCGCTGACTTCGAGCGCGCCCGCGCCATCGTGATGAACGCGAAGACCCAGCGCGTGGGCGTGTGCAACGCGTGCGAGTCCCTGCTGGTGGACGAGTCGATCGCCGACGACTTCCTGCCCGAGATGCTCTCCGAGCTCGGCTCCGCGGGCGTCCTCATCCATGGCGACGAGACCGTGCGCGACCTCGCCTTCACCGCCGAGTTCGCCGACGCGGTCGAGGAGGACTGGGGCCGCGAGTACCTCGCGCTCGAGATCTCCGTCAAGTGCGTCTCCGGCATCGATGAGGCCATCTCGCACATCAACGCCTACGGTACCGGCCACTCCGAGGCGATCGTGGCCGAGGACGCCGAGGCCTGCGAGCGCTTCCTGTGCGAGGTCGACGCGAGCGCGGTCTACGCCAACGCGAGCACCCGCTTCACCGACGGCGGCGAGTTCGGTCTGGGTGCCGAGATCGGCATCTCCACGCAGAAGCTGCACGCCCGCGGCCCCTTCGCGGCCGACGCGCTGACCACTTACAAGTACGTGGTCCGCGGCGAGGGCCAGGTCCGCCCGTAAACCTCAATTTGGGGACAGTCCCTAAATTGAGGTGAAGGGCGGCAAACAATCCGTCGCGCCTTTCAACGTCCCCGCTTGTTGTTCGGTTGAAAGCCTGCTTCTTATTCAATCTGCTGCAGGGCGAAGAGCTGCAGGGGCTCGTAGTCGAAGTTCTCATCTTCGAGCGCAGCCTGGAACGCCGCGTTGTCCCTCCACCAGAGCTCCTCGAAATTCTCGACGGGCGCGATGCGGTAGACGTGGGTCTGCGTGCTTCCGTCCGCGAAGGTCGCGGTGATTTCGAGTGTTCCGGACGCGAGTTCTTCGGCGCAGGCGCGCTGGACCTCGAGGCTCAGTCGGTCACTTAACTCTTCATCGTATATGCCTGCATCTGCGAGCTCACGGTATGCTTCGTTTGCCTCTTTGATGGCATCCGTCGCTGGAATGGCAACGCGCAGATCAAGCTGGTAAAGGTCCGGCAGCGTTGCGTTCGGGCCACCCACGGTGATCGACGAGAGGTACTCGGTTCCTGGACTCTCGCCGGGCAGTACCTTCCTACGGTCGCGCATGCCTTCGAGCACCACGTTCTCGTTGGTTGAGCGGTACTCGACCGACACCACGTCGTTGCCGAGGACGCTGGGGTCGATGGTGTATGCCGTTTCGAAGATGTCATCGTCGCCCTCGCTGCAGGAGCCCGAGCCCTTGATGATATCCGTCGAGGTCACAACGGTGTTTCCGGCGCCGTCGAGCGGGCTTCCGTCGGCATACGCCGCGAGGACGAATCCCTGCATCCCCGCCACGGGGGTGGCGGGTGCGCCGCGGCCCATCAGACGGGGGAGTGCGAAGGCGCCGCCGAGCGCGAGCAGTGCCGTGCATGCGGCGATCGCGGCGATGCGTGGGCCTCGACGGGGTGCGCGCGCTGATGCCGATGTGGTTCGTGCGGACATGGCGGTGCGCCAAGAAGCGGCAGGGGCGGATGCGCTGCGAGCGCGCTCGCGGTCGACCGCGCGCTTGATTCGTTCGCGCGAGGCGTCGTCGCTGCCGATGTGCTTCATGGTGCGGACGTAGTCGTCTATAAGGTTCTTCGACATATTGGACCTCCTTCTTAGTGCGTGTTCGGGTGCGTCGTCGGGTTGGCCCGGCAATTTGGTCGCTCTGCGGAATCGCGCCCCGCCTCGGGCTCCCGCCTCACTTCGGGCTTCTGTCCCGCCCCGCGCTCCTGGCTCGCCCTGGACTCTCGTCCCGCGTGCTCAAGGCTTGCGAGCTCGGCGCTCAGTTTCTTGCGGCCTCGATGCAGGCGCGTTCGGACCGCGGCCTCCGTGCACCCCAGGATGCCCGCTATCTCGGCCGTTCCGTAGCCCTCGACATAGTGCAGGTGCAGGACGCAGCGTAGCTTGTCGGGGAGGCGTCGCATGGCCGTCCATACGGGATGGTCCATGACCTCCTCGAATGCCGGCTCCCATGCCGCCCGGTCTGCGACGGGGCTCATGTCGTCGCGTGTCTCGACGCGGCGTCGCCAGGCCTGCCGGTGCAGGTCGATGCATGAATCGTGGGTCGCGCGCAGCAGCCACGCGCGCAGGTGCTCGTCATCGTGGAAACTCGCGGTGCTCCGCAGCAGCTTGATGAACACCTCTTGCGCGATATCCTGGGCGTCCGCCGCGCTGCGCGTCCGTGCGAGCGCGAGCCGCAAGACCGCTCCCCGATGGCGTTCGATGGCGTGGTTCATGAACGATTCCGCGCGCAGCCCGGGCGCCGCGTGCGATGTCTGTGCTTTCATCGGTTTCACCTCCCTGCCTTATATACGACGTGCGGGCTCGTTTCGTTACATCGGCGTGCCGATTGGGCTCGGTTTCGATCGTTTGCATGCTATTGGCAGAATACGCACGAGATGCGCTGCTTTGGCAGAAATGGAACGATTTGTACGAGCTCTTTCGGGAGCGAGTCTAAGCCCGTTTAATATTGGAAAACGACAAGGCTTCTACCTGCGCGTTCTTGTGATACCTCGAGTGCGATGCCCGCCGTCTTCCAGTTCGCGGGTTCGGTTTCGCGCTTCGCGAGCTCATTTCGTTAGATAATTGGCCTCTCGGAGCGCATCTTGTTCATATCCTGCCAACCGTGCCCATATCGTTGATTTTTTACCACACGCCATAGCGGAGGGCATGCGATCGCGCGGCAAGAACGAGGGCCCCGCACGATAGACGCGCGGAGCCCTGCATGCTCGAAGATATGATTCGCGACCGGCATTCGTCCGCCCGCGCGCCCGCTTGGGCGCCCGTCCGCTATTCGGCCTGGAAGGTGTCGCGGTCCGGGGCGAAGCTCTGCATGGCCTCGATGGTGCGCGCGAAGAGCTCGTCGAGCTCCCAGCCGAGCATCTCGGCGCCGGAGCGGATGACGTCGCGCGAGACGCCCGCGGCGAAGCGCTTGTCCTTGAACTTCTTCTTGAGCGACTTGACGTTGAAGTCCATGACGCTCTTAGACGGGCGCATGACCACGGCGGCGCCGATGAGGCCCGTGAGCTCCTCGGTGGCGAAGAGGATCTTCTCCATCATGAGCTCGGGCTTGGGCAGCGCGGTGTTGAAGTCGCTCGTGTGCGTCTGGATGGCGCGGACGAGCTCGGCGCTGCCGCCCGCCGCCTCGATATCCTTTGCGGCGTAGATGGTGTGGTTCATCGGGTCGTCGTCGTGCTCCTCCCAGTCGAGGTCGTGCAGCAGGCCGACGATGCCCCAGAACTCCTCGTTCTCGGGGTCGTACTCGCGCGCGAAGTAGCGCATGGTCTGCTCCACGGTCTCGGCGTGCTCGATGTGGAACGGGTCCTTGTTGT
>USLT01000094.1 GCA_900555585.1 uncultured Collinsella sp. | reverse complement strand
ATCCTCTCCGCAGCCGCGTCGACCGCGCCCGGGGCGAGGGTGCCGGACTCGACAGCCTCCACGACGGCGTCGACGTGATCGGGGCGCGGGCCGGGCATGCATAGATCGAGCCCCGCCGCCACGGATGGGACGCTGCGGCTCATCGCTCCCCAGTCGCTGATCACGACGCCGTCGAAACCCCATTCACCGCGCAGTACACCATCGAGGAGCCAGGCACTCTGGGAGCAGTACTCGCCGTTCAGCTTATTGTACGCGCTCATGATAGTCCACGGCCGAGCACGCCTGACGACCCGCTCGAACGGTGCGAGGTAGATTTCGCGCAGAGCCTGCTCGTCGATGACCGAATCGGAGACCAGGCGCGCATGCTCCTGATTGTTCGCAGCCAGATGCTTCACGCACGCGGCGACGCCGCGGCCCTGGATACCTTGCACCATCCCCGTTGCCATATCGCCCGCGAGCAGCGGATCCTCGCTGAAGTACTCGAAGTTGCGCCCGCACAGGGGGCTGCGCTTCATGTTGACGCCGGGACCCAACACGACGTCGACGCCCTGCTCGCGAGCCTCCGCACCCAGCGCATCGCCCACCCGTCGTGCAAGGTCGGGGTCGAAGGAGCATGCCAGGGCGCTCGCCGTGGGAAACGCGGTCGAGGGGAGGCTCTCGTTGATACCCAGGTGATCGGCCGCGTCGACCTGGTGGCGCAAGCCATGGGGGCCGTCTGAAAGGACGAGGGAGCGTACGCCATGGCGTTCGAGGGGGGCCGTGGACCAGTGGGCGGAGCCGGCGAGAAGGCTCGCCTTCTCCCGCAAGGTCATCCCGCTCAGCACAGCGTCGATATCCATGGCTCTCCTGATCGTCCAGATGTGCGATTCCAGGTTTTTATACCCGCTTCGACCAGCAACGACACAAAAATGGGACGCTGCGCCGTACGGCGCAGCGTCCCATCATGTCACAACCATTCGAGTCTCACCCGGCATGACCCCGCAAGGCTACTCCCCGATCGGAGCCTCCGAAGCGGCAGCGACGTCGCCCGCCTGCCGGACGGCCCCATCGCCATCGGTGGCGGAACGGGCTGCGCCGTCCTCGACCGCCGGGTCGCCGTCCTTCTTCTCAGGGGTCTCCATGCGCGCCATGGCCGTCACGCGGTCGCCCTCGTCAACGCTCATCATCTTGACGCCCTGGGTCGCGCGCCCGGTCTGCGAGATCTCATCGGTCTTGACGCGGAGAACCGTCGCCCCCTCGGTGATGATGAAGAGCTCGTGCTGCGGACCCACGACCTTGCACGCGGCGAGACGGCCCTTGCGCTCGGTCATATGGATGGTGAAGACGCCCTGGCCGCCGCGGTTCTGCTCGGGATAGTCCGCGACGGGGGTGCGCTTGCCGTACCCGCGCTCGGTCACGACCACGAGGTCGCCGAGGCCGTTGGAGATCTCCATACCCAGAACCTCGGCGTCGTCCTTCATTCCGATGCCACGGACGCCGCTCGTATCGCGGCCCGTCGCGCGGACCTGATCCTCGGTGAACACGATCGCCTTACCTGCCGTGGTGGCCATGATGACCTTATCGCCCTCGCGAACGCGGCGAACATCGAGCAGGCGGTCGCCTTCCTTGAGGTTGATGGCGATGATGCCGTCGCGGCGCGAGCGGTCGTAGGCGCTCATGACGGTTTTCTTGACCATACCGCTCGCGGTGGCGAACATCAAGTACTCGTCACTCGGGAACTCTCGGCAGGAGATGACGCTGGCGATCTTCTCCCCTTCCTCGAAGGGCAGCAGGTTCACGATGGCGGTGCCGCGCGCCTGGCGCGTGCCCTCCGGCAGCTCGTGCACCTTCAGACGGTAGACCTTACCGCGCGTGGAGAAGAACAGCACGTACTCATGGGTGCTGGCGATGAACATCTCATCGATGACGTCGTCTTCCTTGAGGTTGACGCCGGACACCCCCTTGCCACCGCGCTTCTGGGAGCGATAGCTCTCGACCGGGATGCGCTTCACGTAGCCGGTATGCGTGATGGTGACGACCATGGGCTCGTCAGCGATGAGGTCCTCGACGTCCAGGTCGCGGCCGGCATTGGTGATCTCGGTGCGGCGCGGGTCGCCGAACTTCTTGCCGATCTCGCGCATCTCCTCCTTGATGACGCCCAAGATCTTCTCCTCATGGGCAAGCAGGTCCTCGTAGTAGGCGATGGCGCGGCGCAGCCCGTCGAGCTCGCCCTCGATCTTGTCGCGCTCGAGACCGGTGAGGCGGCGCAGCTTCATCTCGAGAATCGCCGCGGTCTGCTCGGGCGTGAAGCCGAAACGCTCGATAAGGCGGGCGCTCGCCTCGGCATCCGTCTGGGAGGAGCGGATGATCGAGATGACCTCGTCGATATGGTCGAGCGCCATGAGATAGCCCTCGAGGATGTGCGCGCGGGCGCGGGCCTTCTTGAGGTCGAAGCGCGTGCGGCGAGTCACCACGTCCACCTGGTGGTCGATGTAGTGATGCAGCACCTCGGTGAGCGACAGGCACTTGGGCACGCCGTTCACCAGGGCGAGCATGTTGACGCCGAAGGTGCTCTGCAGCGAGGTGAACTTATACAGGTTGTTGAGCACGACCTCGGGGATGACGCCCTTCTTGAGCTCGATGACGAGGCGTATGCCCTTCTGGTTCGACTCGTCGCGCATATCGGAGATGCCCTCGACGCGCTTCTCGTTGACGAGGCTCGCGATCTTCTCCTGCAGAGACCCCTTGTTCACCTGATACGGGATCTCGGTGAACACGAGACGGCTGCGCCCGGTCTTGGTGGTCTCGATATGCGCCTTCGCGCGAACCGTGATGGATCCGCGACCGGTCTCGTAGGCCTGGCGGATACCGGAGGTGCCCATGACCAGCGCGCCCGTCGGGAAATCGGGGCCCGGGAGGAATTGCATGAGCTCCTCGACCGTGGCATCCGGGTTGTCGATCAGATGGCACGTGGCATCGATGACCTCGTTGAGGTTGTGCGGGGGGATGTTGGTCGCCATGCCGACCGCGATGCCAGAGGAGCCGTTGACCAGCAGATTGGGGAAGCGGGCGGGGAGGACCTTGGGCTCGGCGAGGGACTCGTCGTAGTTGGGACCCCAGTCGACCGTGTCCTTCTGCAGGTCGCGCAGGAGCTCCATGGCGGGCTTGGCAAGGCGGGACTCGGTATAGCGCATGGCAGCCGCCGAGTCGCCATCGATGTTGCCGAAGTTGCCGTGGCCATCGATGAGCGGGGTGCGCATCGAGAACCACTGGGCAAGGCGGACCATCGTGTCGTAGACGGCGGAGTCTCCATGCGGATGGTACTTGCCGATGACTTCGCCGACCGTCCAGGCGGACTTCTTATGCGGGCGGTTGGGGAAGATGCCGGACTCGTTCATCGCGTACAGGATGCGGCGATGGACGGGCTTCAGGCCGTCGCGGACGTCCGGGAGGGCGCGGGCGGTGATGACCGACATCGAGTACTCGATGAAGGACTGCTTCATCTCCCGACCGAACTCGGAGATCTGGAGCGAACCGCCGTTGACGTCCTCGCCCGCGGACTCGCCGCGGTCGACGGTGCCGAAGCTCTCCTCGAGCTCCTCCTCGTCATCGTCTTCCTCGGCCTCGGTGTCGGGGTCGTAGGCCTCGGCGTCGCCTTCCTCGGTGCGGGCGAGCAGGCGCTTGAGGTCGTCGGGCATGCCGGCGGCGTCGTCGCGGCGCTGCTCGTTGCTATTCATATCGTCAGCCACGTGTTCTCCTTACTCGTGGTCGTTCGAACGGGTTCGACTAGGCGTCGAGGAAGCGCGCGTCGTGGGCGTGCTTCTCGATATAGGCGCGGCGGAACTCGACCTGGTTGCCCATGAGCTCGCGGACGGCACGGTCGGCGATGACCGCATCCTCGATGGTGACGCGCTGCAGGATGCGGGTCTTGGGGTCCATGGTGGTGCTGGCCAGCTGCTTGGGATCCATCTCGCCCAGGCCCTTGTAGCGCTGGACGGTGTAGCCCTTGCGCTTCTTGGTCACCTTGCCGGAGGCGTCCTCGTCCCCCTCGTCGGGGTTGAGCCCGAGGCTGACGATGGTCTCGCGCAGGATCTCCTCTTCCGGCTGGCGGCCGTTGGGGTAGACGTAGTGGATCTTGTTGCGGACCTTGATGCCGAAGATCGGCGGGCAGGCCACGTACACGTAGCCCGCATCGATCAACGGACGCATGTACTTGTAGAAGAAGGTGAGCAGCAGGATGCGGATGTGCGCGCCGT
>USLT01000093.1 GCA_900555585.1 uncultured Collinsella sp. | reverse complement strand
TCAAGGAAGTCGGCAAGACGAACGTCCCGGTGCTGCTCAAGCGCGGCATGTCGGGCACCATCGACGAGCTGCTGATGGCAGCCGAGTACATCATGAGCGAGGGCAACGAGAACGTCATCCTGTGCGAGCGCGGCATCAGGACCTTCGAGACCCGGACGCGCAACACGTTCGACCTGAACGCCATCCCGGTCCTGCATTATCTCTCCCACCTTCCCGTGGTTGCCGACCCCAGCCACGCGACCGGGTACACCCGCTACGTCGAGCCCATGGCGCTCGCGGCTTGCGCCGCGGGGGCCGACGGCCTCGAGATCGAGGTGCACGACGACCCCGCTTGCGCCTGGTCCGACGGCGCCCAGGCGCTCACGCCCGACCAGTTCGACCAGACGATGGACCGCATCCGGCAGATCCGCGCGGCGGTCTGCCCGCACGACGAGGAGGAGTAGACGAGAATGCCGGAAAGCCAACGCTGCGTAGGAATCCTTGGACTGGGCCTCATCGGAGGCAGCTTCGCTCGCGCATACCACGCCGCCGGATGGCGCGTGCTCGCCCTCGACACGGACGCCGACACCCTCGCGATCGCGATGATCGACACCGTCGACGGACGGCTCGACGCCCCGGGCATCGCCGAGTGCGACCTCATCATCCTCGCCGCCTATCCCGCGGCATGCGTGGACTGGCTTGAGTCCCACGCCCCCGCCCTGGGAGAACTCGGCAAGACGGGCCCTCTCGTCATGGACGCCGCCGGCGTGAAGAAGGGGCTGTGCGAGCGCTGCTTCGAGCTCGCCCGCGCCCATGGCTTCTCATTTTGCGGCGCGCATCCCATGGCTGGAACGGAGCAGTCCGGCTATGCGCGGTCGAACGCGGAGCTCTTCAAGGGAGCCCCGATGGTCCTCGTGCCGCCAGCCCTCCCCGACCCCGCCCTCCTCGACCTGCTCGACCGCGCCCATACGCTTCTCGCCCCCGTCGGGTTCGGCTCCTTCGCGACGGCGACGCCGGAAGACCACGACCGCGTCATCGCCTTCACCAGCCAGCTCGCCCACGTCGTATCGAACGCATACGTGAAAAGCCCCACCGCTCAAGGCCACCACGGTTTCTCGGCGGGGAGCTACAGGGACCTGACGCGCGTCGCCCACCTCAATGCCGACATGTGGACCGAGCTCATGATCGATAACGCCGACTGCCTCGGCACCGAACTCGACCACATCATCGACTCGCTGTCCGCGTACCGAGACGCGCTGGGCTCCAGGGACGAAACACGGCTCCACGAGCTGCTGGCAGAGGGCGACCGCATCAAGCGCGCCCTCGACGATGCGCCGGCCGCGAAACGCTAAGGAGAAGCAATGTACTCGATCGATATAGACGCCTCCTCGCCATATTCCGTGATGATCGACACGTTCCTGCTCGAGCGGGTCGGGGAGATCTCGCGAGGGGTCTGCTCGGGCGCCAGGGCGCTGATCATAACCGACTCCAACGTCGGACCGCTTTACGCGCGACCCGTCGCGGACGGTCTCGAGGAGGCGGGATTCTCGACCTCCGTTGCGACGTTCGAGGCGGGAGAGCAGAGCAAGACCCCCGCGACCTACATCGACATGCTGGACCGCGCCGCGGCGCACGGCATGGACCGCTCTGACCTGATCGTCGCCCTCGGTGGCGGCGTTGTCGGCGATGTCGCGGGGTTCGTCGCCGCGACGTACATGCGCGGCATCGACTACGTACAGGTTCCCACCACGCTTCTCGCCATGGTCGATTCATCCGTTGGCGGCAAGACCGCCATCGACCTTCCAGCGGGAAAGAACCTGGCGGGGGCATTCTGGCAGCCGCGCGCCGTCATCGAAGACATCGGCTGCCTCGCCACCCTCTCGGAAGCCCAGTTCGCCGACGGGTGCGGGGAGGTCGTCAAGCACGCCGCGATAGCGGACGCCGACCTCTTCGCGGAGCTCGAGGCGACGCCGCTCACGCTCGACCTGCTTAAGAGCGACCTAGACCGTGCCGCCTGGCTCATCGCACGCAACGTCGACATCAAGCGCGCGGTCGTCGCAGCCGACGAGCGCGAGGCGGGAATGAGGAAGATGCTCAACTTCGGCCACACCATCGGCCACGGCATCGAGGCCGCCGAGCGCTACCGGCTCGGCCACGGGACCTGCGTCGGCATCGGCATGCTCGCAATGGCCTCCGCATCGGTCGCCGCGGGCGTCTGCTCCGATGACGTTGCAGACCGCATCGCCGCGCTCCTGACTGCATCCGGGCTCGACATCGGATTCGATGCGTCCCCCGCCGCCGTGCTCGACGCCGCGCTCCATGACAAGAAGCGAACGGGGGACCTGATAGACCTCGTCGTCCCGCGCTCGATCGGCGCCGTCTCGATTGCACCGACCCCGATAGATGAATTCGCGCGCATTCTCGAGGTAGGCCTGGCCTGCGCCGCCGCGTACAGCGAGCCCCATGAATTCGATGAGGAGGAATAGCAGATGATCTCCCACATCCGTCCCGCGCTGCTCTCGGGTACCATTCCGGCGATCGCATCAAAATCCGTCGCGCACAGGCTGATCATCGTCGCCGCGCTCGCCAACGGTGAGACCCGGGTTAGGTGCAACACGACCTGTGACGACATCGATGCGACCATTCGCTGCCTAACCGCCCTCGGCGCGCGCATCGAGCGCGACGATGACGGATTCACCGTGCGCCCCATGCCCAAGAGCGTCGCCTACGGGCTGCTCCGAGCGCTGCACGGCAACACGCTCGATTGCGGCGAATCGGGGTCCACGCTTCGATTCCTGCTGCCCGTCGCATGCGCGCTCGGAGCCGATGCGACCTTCGTCGGCTCCGAGCGGCTCGGCGAGCGCCCGCTCTCCCCCCTCTCCGAGGAGCTCATCGCCGCGGGGTGCGAGCTCGAGGGCCTCGGCGGATTTCCGCTGAAGACGGCGGGTCGCATACGACCGGGCCGATTCGAGCTTCCGGGCAACGTCAGCTCCCAATACATAACGGGCCTCCTGCTCGCAGCGCCGCTGCTCGACCGCCCGAGCGAGATCGTGGTACACGGTCGGATCGAGAGCCGCCCCTATATCAACCTCACGATCCAGGCCATGCAGGCATTCGGCGTGGACGTCTATATCGATCGAAGGACCATCGGCGACGAGGAGGTCACCGTCTTCACCACGGAAGCCGACACCTACAGGACGCCCGGCGAGGTCGAGGTCGAGGGCGATTGGTCGAACGCCGCCTTCTGGCTCTGCGCGGGCGCGATGGGACGCCTCCCGATGGCATAACGCTCAGCTCCGCCCAGGGCGACCGCAACGTGCTCGCCGCGCTGTCCAGGTTCGGCGCGAAGATAGGAAGGTCGACCAACGCCGCCATATCACGCCCCGATAAACTCGCGGGATTCGAGATGAGCGCGAAGGATATCCCCGACCTCGTCCCCATCATCGCGGCCGTGGCATCGGTCGCCGACGGGCGCACGGTCATCAACGACTGCGCGCGTCTCAGAATCAAGGAATCCGATCGCCTCGCAACGGTCGCCAAAGAGCTCGAGAGCCTCGGCGCGCAGATCAGCATCAAGCGCGACGCCCTCGTCATCGATGGAGTCCCGAGCCTGGTCGGGGGTACGGTCGACGCGCACAACGACCACCGCATCGCCATGATGGCGGCCATAGCGGCGACGAGGTGCGAGAACGACGTCTACATAACCGGCGCCGAGGCGGTCAACAAATCATACCCGCTCTTCTTCGAGCACTACCGCTCCCTTGGCGGAAACGTTCAGCTGATGGCCGAGTAACGGAGGAAGCATGTCATCTTGCATCGACGGCGCGCTGCGCATATCGATCTTCGGGCAATCGCACTCCACGGCGATCGGCTGCTCGATCGACGGCATCCCCGCGGGCGTCCCCATAGACCTGGACGAGCTCCAGGCCTTCCTCGATCGCCGAGCCCCTGGAAGGGATGAGACGGCCACGGCGCGGCGTGAAGGCGACACCCTCCATGTAATATCCGGCATCGTCGATGGACGAACCTGCGGAGCGCCCATCGCCGCTATCATCCAAAACGGCGACACGAGGTCGCAAGACTATTCTGAACTCAGGAGGGTGCCTCGACCGGGACATGCCGACCTCACCGCGTACGAGAGGTACCGCAACAACCATGACGTCGCGGGCGGGGGACACTTCTCCGGAAGGCTCACGGCCCCCCTCTGCGTCGCCGGCGGCATCGCGAAGCAGCTGCTCGCCCTATATGGGGTAACCATCGCGGCCCATATCT
>USLT01000092.1 GCA_900555585.1 uncultured Collinsella sp. | reverse complement strand
CCAAGGGATCGGTCAACTGCTGCTTCAAGCTCACCGAGCAGGGCGAGGTCATCTTCGCCCGCTATGGCAACCCCGCTCTGGCGCAGCGCCATATCGAGAGCGTCGCTGCCGCCACGCTGCTCAACTCCGCACCTTCCGTCGAGCGCCGCAACACCGAGGCGACCGAGCGGTTCGCCGACATGGCCGCGCTGCTCAACCGCGTCTCGCACGAGACCTACCTGGACCTGCTGAACACGCCTGATTTCACGCCGTGGTTCTCCACGGTGACCCCGCTGACCGAGGTCGGCCTGCTGCCCATCGGCAGCCGCCCCGCCAAGCGCGGCCTCGGGGCGAAGTCCCTGGACGACCTCCGCACGATCCCGTGGGTCTTCAGCTGGAGCCAGGCGCGCATCAACCTCGCCGCCTGGTACGGACTCGGCTCCGCGTGCGAGGCCCTCGGCGATCTCGACCTGCTCAAGCTGGCCTACGAGGAGTGGCCGCTGTTCTCCACGTTCATCGATAACATCGAGATGTCGATCGCCAAGACCGACGGCCGCATCGCCAAGATGTACCTAGCGCTGGGCGACCGCGAGGACCTCGCCGCCAAGGTGTTCGAGGAGATGCAGCTGACGCGCAAGTGGACGCTCGCCATCACCGGCAACGCCTGGCCGCTCGAGCGTCGCCGCGTGCTCGGTCGCGCGGTGCGCGTGCGCAACCCCTTCGTCGACGCCCTTTCCCTGGCGCAGGTCCGCGCGCTGCGCGAGGTCCGCATGAACCAGGACGAGCTCTCCGAGGAGGCCAAGGCCGAGTTCATGAGCCTGATCCTGGCGACCGTCACCGGCGTCTCCGCCGGTCTCCAGAACACGGGGTGATCTTCGGGTTCGGTCGATTGCCCGTCTTTGAGTGCGGAGGGCGCGATCCATCTGGGACGCGCCCTCCGTTTCCTTGCGGACGCGCGCCTCTCGTCCGCCTTCCCGGGCATGCTCCGCCGCGCGCTCTGCTGCCGGCCGCCCATTATCGCCCCCCCCGTTCGCCCCGCTTATGTGGAGATGCATACTATCGGCTTCAAAATGTATGGAAATTGAGGCCGTCGACCCATCCGGTTTGCTTCTGGCGCGCGTCGGGGCGTCTCGCTGCCAATAAGTGCCGAAAATGCGCTCCTTATTAGTTGCTTCTCGCTTGAAGCGACGGGATTCGCGGGGCCGGTGGGCCGATTTGGCAGTCCGTTGATTGCGTGCGGCATTGATTTCCTGCGATTTCGCTTGGCGGTAGTTTATTCACCGACTGGCTCCCCGGGGCGAACCACGCATATTCGGCACTTATTGTCACGAGGTCTCGTCTGCGCCATTCGGTCCGGGTTCTTGGTTCCAGCGTCGCGCTCGGCCGCCCGCAGGCTCCGGTGCCGCGCGCCCGATTGTCACATACCTGTTAAGCGGGCCCGCGCGCCGCCCTTCTCCTCACAGCGAGGCCCGCTATCCGCTATCCTATTGAGCTATCGCACGCGCGCCGGTTCCGGCCCGTGCCCGCCTCCGCTGCGCGGTCTACGCAGGCGGGGCCATCTGTACGACGAGCCGCCCGTACCGACACGGGGCGGCGCGGACGAGGAGGTTTTCGTGACAGAAACCCGTTCCATGCACACGCACACCTGCAACGAGCTGCGCGCCGAGCACATCGGCCAGGAGGTCACCCTCACCGGCTGGGTGTGGCGCCGCCGCGACCACGGCGGTCTCATCTTCGTCGACCTGCGCGACCGCGACGGCGTGACCCAGGTCTCCTTCGACCCCGAGCACTCCGGCGGCACGGCGTTCCACACCGCCGAGACCATTCGCTCCGAGTGGCCCATCAAGGTCACCGGCGTGGTGCGCGAGCGCCCCGAGGGCCAGGCCAATCCCAAGCTCGCGACGGGCGAGATCGAGGTTCTGATCTCGCACATCGAGGTCCTCAACACCTCTAAGACCCCGCCCTTCCAGATCGAGGACCACATCGAGGCCGGCGAGGACATCCGCCTGCGCTACCGCTACCTCGATATCCGCCGCCCCAAGATGATGTCCAACCTCCAGATGCGCTCCGACTTCACGTTCGCCCTGCGCGAGGCGCTGCACAACCGCCTGTTCATGGAGGTCGAGACCCCCGCGCTCTTCAAGTCGACGCCCGAGGGCGCCCGCGACTTCCTGGTCCCCAGCCGTATCCAGCCCGGTCACTTCTACGCGCTGCCCCAGTCCCCGCAGCTCCTGAAGCAGCTGCTCATGGTCGGCGGCGTCGAGCGCTACTACCAGGTCGCCAAGTGCTTCCGCGACGAGGACCTGCGCGCCGACCGCCAGCCCGAGTTCACCCAGGTCGACATCGAGATGAGCTTCGTGGAGCAGGACGACGTCATGGGCACGCTCGAGGACGTCCTCTCCGACGCCTTCGCCAAGATGGGCGTCGACATGCCCACGCCGCTGCGCCGTATCGACTACTGGGACGCCATGGATACCTACGGCTCCGATAAGCCCGACACCCGCTACGGCATGGAGCTGCACGACGTGACCGGCCTGTTCACCGAGTCCAAGTTCAAGCTCTTCGCGAGCGCCGCCGCGACGGACGGCCAGTACGTCAAGGCGATCAACGCCCGCGGCGCCGGCGCCTGGCCGCGCGCCCAGATCGACAAGCTCGCCGGCGTCGCCGCCGACTTCGGCGCGAAGGGCCTCGCCTGGATCGCGTTCCGCGAGGACGGCTCCGTCAACAGCCCCATCGTGAAGTTCTTCACCGACGAGGAGATGGACGCGCTCAAGGTCGAGATGGACGTTCAGCCCGGCGACCTCGTGATGTTCGCCGTCGCCGACCGCAAGGGCGCCGACGAGATCCTCGGCGGCATGCGCGGCTACATGGCCGACGCGCTCGATGTCCCGCGCGAGGGCCACGACTTCCTGTGGGTCGTCAACTTCCCGCTCTTCCATTGGGACGAGGAGCGCGGCGCCTACGAGGCCGAGCACCAGCCCTTCACCCTGCCGAGCACCGATGACCTCGAGGCCATCAAGGCCGATCCGCTGGCCGCCGGCTCGTGCACCTACGACTTCGTCATGGACGGCTACGAGGCGGGCGGCGGCGGCATGCGCATCCACAACGCCGAGATGCAGCTCGCCATGCTCGAGCTCCTCGGCTTCACCATCGAGGGCGCTCGCGAGCAGTTCGGCTTCCTCATGGACGCCCTCGAGTTCGGCGCGCCGCCGATGGGCGGCTTCGCACTCGGCCTCGACCGCGTCTGCATGCTGCTCGCCGGCGCCGATTCCATCCGCGAGGTCATGGCGTTCCCCAAGACCAGCTCCGGCTCCGACCTCATGTCCGACGCTCCGAGCGCCGTCTCCGCGCGCCAGCTCAAGGAGGTCGGCCTGCGCAAGGAGTAGGGCTTCGCGCCTCGCTCCCGCAGTCGATTCGGCTTTTCAGGGACCCGTCGAGAGGCGGGTCCCTTCTTTTTGGCGGCACCGGATTCGAATGCTCTGACATCTCCTTTACCGTCGCATGATGCCGGCGCGGAACAATAAGGGTGGTCGGCTGGGCGCCGCCGCTTTCTCCTTGCTCCGCGACGGCGCCCCAGCACCTTCTAAGGAGGCCGTCATGCTGCAAGCCACTGCTCTGTACCTGCTTCTGCTCTGCATCCTCATGGCGATCGTCATCGCGTGCGGCGCCGCCGTGCACAAGGGCCTCCTGCGCTGAGCGCTTTCCCTATGACAACGCTTTCATAGATGCGGCCGCCGCGCCGCGCGCGTGCTATACTCGTCCGCGTACCAACGGGGAGCTGGCGGAGGCCGGCTGAGAGGAAGCCCGCGGGGTCCAGGCGCGTCAACCGCCGCCCGCACCGCTTCGACCCGATAACCTGATCCGGGTAATGCCGGCGTAGGGACTTAAGCTGCCGTGCCTGGCATCGAGCGAATCGAGTCGAGCGGGCCCCTACGAGAGAAGGGGCCCGCTTTTTTCGGCCTCGGAAAGGAAGCTCATGGAAGCAAGCGTTGCGATCCAGGTCCTGCCGCAGGGCGTGGACGGCACCAAGGAGGTCGTCCGTATCGTCGATGAGGCGATCGCCTACATCCAGACCAAGTTCCCCGATGCCTACGTGGGGCCGTTCGAGACCACCATCCAGGGCGAATACGATGCCTGCATGGAGGTCGTCGCCGGCGTGAGCCGCATCTGCACGCAGGCCGGCGCCCCCGAGGTCGCGACGTACGTCAAGATCTTCTTCGCGCCCGAGTTCGGCGTCCTCACCACCGAGGAGAAGATCTCCAAGTATCACCAGGACGAGCGCTAGCATGACCGAGCCGTCTGCCGGGGCA
>USLT01000091.1 GCA_900555585.1 uncultured Collinsella sp. | reverse complement strand
AGCGTGACCGACACATCATGAGGGGTCGGCACCCAGTCGACCTTAAGGAACAGCGCGGCAACCGTGAGCGGCACATAGGTGAACATGAACAGCGGGAACGTGAACAGGTTCGCGACGATGCGCCAGCGCTGCTTGCAATGGATATGCTTCCATTCGGTAACGGTCGTGGCGAGACCCATGACGAAGAACGTCGCATACATATAGCCGATCATGAGGATGACCGATCCTATCGCCATCTCGATCTCGGCATCGGTGGCCAAGAATCCATGGCTGAGAAAACCAAGGGCGATGAAGGTGGCGTTCAGGACGAGGCACATCAGCGTGAGGAGCATCGCGGGGCCGATGACCATGAGCATGTCGTAGGCAGCGAAGCGCCTGAAATGGAAGATGGACTTGAGCATATGCCTGCCGTATGTGAAGAAGACCTGGTAGAAACCCTTGGTCCATCGCATGCGCTGACGTATGGAGGCTTTGAGCGTAACGGGCTGCTCGTCGAAGAACTCGGCGGGGGCGTAGCCGATGCGGATGCCGTGGATGGCGCAGAACGTCGAGAACTGAATATCCTCAGTGAGGGTATGGAAGTCCCAGCCCCGCATGCCCTCGACGATCTTCGAGGAGATGAGGTAACCCGAGCCGGAAACCGCGCAGGAGGTTCCGCAGATCATGCGCGCGTTGTTGAGGTAGCGCGCCTCGCGGATGAACCAGGTGGCATAGGCGGCGCTGATCCAGGAGCTGCCGAAGTTCTTAGAGTTACGGTAGCTGGTGAGGGCGAGGTAGCCCTGGTCGAAGGCGTCGTTCATGATGCTGACGTAATCGCGCGAGAGAAGGTTGTCGGCATCGAAGATGAAGAAGGCCTCGTGCTTGCCGGGATACTCCCGCAGGATGCGGTCGAAGCCGTAGTCCATGACCCAGCTCTTGCCCTTGCGCGCAAGGTCGTTTCGCTCGTAGACGATCGCTCCGGCCTCGCGAGCCGCCTGGGCGGTGTTATCGGTGCATGCATCGGCGACGACGAAGATGTCGATCAGCTCAGAAGGATAGTCCTGGTCCCGAATCGAGCGGACGAGGTTTCCGATGACGGCCTCCTCGTTATGCGCGGCGATGAAGAACGCATAGGTATGCTGCTTCTTCGCCGGCGGAATCTTAACCTGTCCCTTGATGAGGCCGATGAAGAAGAAGACGACCTGGTAAAAGAAGCACAGGCTGAAAACGATGCCGACAAAGGCGTTGAAGATGACGATTGGGGTCAAGGGTCGCTCCCGAAGCAAGAAACTCGTGTGACGACCAACCAGTTTACTGGTCTGCGCCTGGCAATGGCCTCGGCAACGCCGGCGGCACAGAAAGAGCAGGGATGACCGCTATCCTTCGAGGAGGCCCAGGAGCGGGATGATCGCGTCCCCCGCCTCGGTTCTTCCGAGCGAGCGGTCATGCAGGTCGTCGAGCGCGGCGGCGAGATCCCAGGGAAGCTCGTCGCGGCACTCGATGCGCCGGCCGGTGACCGGGTGATCGAAAGCCACGCTCCACGAATGCAGGAACTGCCGGTCCAAGTCGAGGTTCATGCGCTCTCCCCCCTTGCCGTACAGGGGATCGCCCACGAGGGGATGGTGAATATGGCGCATATGCACACGGATCTGATGGGTTCGACCCGTATACAGGTGGCACTCGACGAGGGTGTAGCCCTCATCGAACCTCGAGGACTCGAACCGCTCGAGAACACGGAAGGTGGTGATGGCCTGCCGTGCGAACGGGTCGTCAGACACCGCCATCTTGACGCGGTCGCGCGTCGACCGGGCTATCCCCGTGTTGATGGCCCCTTCGTCCATCGCGATCTGCCCATGGACGAGCGTGATATAGCGCCTATCGAGCGTCCTGGTCCTGATGAGGTTCTGGAGCTCGCGCTGCGTGTCGTCGTCTTTCGCGGCGAGCATCAGGCCGGAGGTGTCCCTGTCGAGTCGATGGACGATTCCGGGCCTGTCCTCCCCTTGGACCGTACCGAGATGCTCGATACCGCAATGATGGACCAGCGCGTTGGCGAGGGTGCCCGAATCATGTCCGTGAGCCGGATGGCAGACAAGGCCCCGCTGCTTGGAGAGAACGATAAGGTGCTCGTCTTCGAACCTGATATCGAGGGGAATCGACTCGCCGACCACCTCGCCGGGCTCCCGCTCCTCGGGCAGCTCGACGGAGATGCGGTCGCCGGGCTGGACGGCGTACTTCTTGGAAGTGCAGGTATCGCCATTCAGGGTGACGGCTCCCGCCTCGATGAGGCGGGAGCAGGCGCTGCGGGAGGGCAGCCCATCGCGAGCCCCGAGGTACGCATCGATGCGGACTCCGGAATCCTGCTGATCGACGAGATAATGCATGTCCTGAGCCATCACCGGCCCCCTTCCCGCTCATCGACGCCACCGCGCCGCGCGCGCCCGGCGCACTGCGAATCATCGGCCGAATCGGCTCTGTTGGCAGGGCTAAGGAACATAAAGCCGGCGAAGGCGATGACGACCCCGCAGGTGATACCGATATCGGCGACGTTGAAGACGGGGAATTCGATGAATTCGGTGCAGAGGAAATCGACGACGTAGCCGAACAGCACGCGGTCTATCGCGTTGCCGATGCCGCCGCCGACGACCATGCCGAGACCGATAACCTCGACCTTGCTCAGCATGGGCGCGCGCAAGAGATATAGGGCCACGGCGATGGTCACGCCGACGGCGAGTAGGACGAAAAGCCATCCGCTCCCCTCGCCCATGCTGAAGGCGGCGCCGCGGTTCTCGACGTAGAAGAGGCGCATGAAGCCGGGGATCAGGGGAGCCTCGAAATGCGAGCCCGAAAACGGCGCCGGCTCGAGATTCGCCTGGATACCGAGCTTGGTCACCCGGTCCAGCAAGATGAACGCGAGCGCCGACAGCGTCGCCGCGACGACGCGCCAGCGACGGCTAGGGATGAGGGGGACGTTGTTGCTTCGGCGTGCCAATGCGCTCCTCAAGATCGTGGTCGGATGACGCCCGCCGGGGCCGGGGCGATCATGGGCGCCCGGCCCCGGCGGGTCAGAAGGTAGACGGTAGCGCGCTATGCGAGCGCCGCGGCGCAGCGGTCGCAGATATGCGCGTGCTCGCCGTGGGCGCCCGTGCTCTCGCGGAAGTTCCAGCAGCGATCGCAAGCCTCGCCGTGCGCGGCCTCGATCTGGGCGGTGAACTCCTCGCCCTCGGCGAGCTCGACCTCGGAAACTATGTAGAACTCGGCGAGGTCGACGGCCTTATCGCCCGTGAGCAGCGCGTAAGCATCTGCAGGAGCGGTGGCCTTCACGCGAACCTGCTGGCTCTTGGTGAACGCGCCGTCGGCGCGCGCGGCCTCGATGGCCTTGGTGACGACGCCGCGGAGCTCGAGCGACGCCTCAAGGACGCCGGCGAACTCGTTTGCCTGCTCGGGCGTGATGGGGCTCTTGTACCAGTCGAGCAGCGCGCCGTACTCCTGGTTGTCGCGGCAGCCCGCGGGGGCGTACTCCATGGCCTCGTCGACCGTGTAGGACAGGATCGGCTGCAGGTCGCGCATGAGCATGGAGAGCAGCTCGGCCACGACGGTCTGCGCGCTGCGCATCTCGTGGTTGCCGGGCTTCTCGCAGTACAGGCGGTCCTTCAGCGCGTCAAGGTAGACGTTGGAGAGCTCGGTGACCACGAAGTCGTACAGCGTGCGGTACGCGCGGTTGAACTCGAAGCCCTCGTAAGCGGCGTCGACCTCGGCCTGCACCTGGGTGAGGCGGGCGAGCATGAGCTTGTCGAGCGGCATGAGCTCGTCGAACGCGACGCCATCGGTGGAGGGCTCGAACTGGCCCTCGAGCACGGACAGCAGGAAGCGCAGGGTGTTGCGGAAGCGGCGATACGCGTCGGACGTGCGGGCGAGGATCTCGGTGTCGCACGCGACGTCGGTGGAGGTGTCGACGGACGCGACCCACAGACGGATGATGTCGGCGCCCATCTCGTCGCAGATCTTGTTGGGATCGATGACGTTGCCGAGCGACTTGGACATCTTGCGGCCCTGACCGTCGAGGGTGAAGCCCTGGGAGATGACGGCCTTGTACGGCGCGATGCCATTGGTGCCCACGGAGGTCAGCAGCGAAGACTGGAACCAGCCGCGATGCTGGTCGGAGCCCTCGAGGTAGACGTCCGCCGGGTACTTCAGCTCGGGGCGGTACTCGCACACGGCCTTCCAGGATACGCCGGAGTCCCACCACACGTCGAGGATGTCTCGGTCGGCCTTGAGGTGATGGCCGCCGCACTTGGGGCACACGCAGGCGTCGCCGAGGT
>USLT01000090.1 GCA_900555585.1 uncultured Collinsella sp. | reverse complement strand
ACAGTCCACGCTACATGACCATGCGCAACCTGCAGCGCCTGCTTGCCATGGTTCATCCGCCACTGGAGGGCGGCACTGTCGACTTGTCGCCGCTTGACCGCATGGTCGAGCAGCTTTCCGAGGGGGAGATGGAGGACCCATTCAATCCGGGGCGCAAGCTGGTCTTCGAGCCGATGCGCGATTCGCTGGGCGTCCGCCAGTATCATGCCTTCAAGGCTGGTGCCGAGAGAACGGTCAGATCGATTGTGATCTCGTTCCAAGCGGACCTCGCCCGTGTGTGCACGCCCGAGATCCTGCGCGTACTCGACCGCGACGACCTGCGCCTCGACGAGATCGACGAGCGTCGCCGCGTAATCTATCTGGTCATGAACGATAACGACGCCGCCAACAACATCATGGGAAACCTCGCCTTCAAGATGCTGCTCTACGTGGCACTCAAGAAGGCCGACGCCAACCCGGGCGGACGGCTCAAGATGCCGGTCCAATTCATCGCTGATGAGTTTTGCAACCTGGGCCGCCTGGACTCCTTCGAGCGCGCGATCTCGGTCATGCGTTCGCGCGACATGGGTGTGACTATGTGCGTGCAGAGCTTGGGTCAGCTCGACCACGTGTACGGCCCAAACGTGCGCGACATCATCATGGAGAACTGCGACTCCATCGTGATCATGGGTACGGGCTCCTCGCTGGCGACGGCGGCCTTTGCCAGCGAGCTGTGCGGGACGACGCCGATCGCCTCGGAGCGCGCGGGCGAGGAGGGGACGGTCGTGAGCGTGGAGGAGCGCGTCATCACCCCGACCGACGTGAGCCGCCTGCCCCGCGAGCAGTGCATCGTCAAGATATCGGGGGCCAAGCCCTATCTCGCGCGCAAGTACGACGTGCGCCGGCATCCGAACGCCGAGCGTTTCCTCAACCTCGACTAGAAAGGGGCTGCGATGCCCATCGTCAATCCGTCAAATATCACGAACCTCGTGAACGGTCGTTGCGACCACCTCGATGTGCTGAGCGAGCTCTACAACAGCCGCGTCCTCATGCTTGCCGAGGCCGTCACCCCCGCTGTTTGCTCTCAGCTCATCGCCGACATGCTCGTGCTCGAGCGCAAGGACCCCAAGGCGCCCATCATTCTTCTTATCAGCAGTCCCGGTGGCGATGTATACGCGGGGCTGGGTTTGATTGACGTGATGGAAGACCTGTCCTGTCCGGTAGACACGATCGGCTTTGGCCTGGTTGCGAGCATGGCGAGCGTCATCTTGGCGTGCGGGCGCCATCGCAGCGCCTATCCAAACACCAACGTGCTGTTGCACCAGCTCATGACGGGCGCGGGTATGTCGCAGCAGACCGATATCGATATCGTCGCGACCCATGCCGCCTCGTTGCGCGCTTGCCTCGATGGCATCCTGGCGCGGCGTACGGGACTGAGCGAGCAGGAGGTGCATGCACTGACGGAGCGTGATTGCTGGTGCGACGCGGAGAGTGCCCTTGAGCTCGGTGTGATCGACGGGGTCATCGGTCGCTGAGCCAATCTAGGGTTCGCGCGCCGCGCTTGATATGGGCACTTGGTCTGACCGTTTCGAGGCGCCTGGATGCAATCTTGCCGACTTTTCACAGGCTGTTTCGAAAACCCTTTGTATATCGCTGCTATAGCAAATGCGCTACCTGTGCTTTTAGGGCAGGGTTGTGTCGATATAAAACCAGTTTCCGGAAATGGATGGGAAAAGTCGGCAAGAATGCGCAAGAAGTTCCGCTGATAGCGCCTCGGGCTCGTCGGGATGCTATCGCCCTTCCATTGGCTTCCCTTGGATCGCCCTTGCGATGCTCCGGGCGATGAGCAGCGAGCCCGCCTCGCTTGGATGGATGCCGTCGGGAGCGTAGAGGCCGTCGGCGTCATCCATGCTCGCGACGATGGCGGCCGTATCGACGAGCGCGATGCCGGCGGCTTCCGCCGCCCGCCTCGACCCCTCGCTCATGAGCTCTCGCATCCGGACGTCGTCGATGCCGAGCTTCTCGAGCCGCGGGCAGCCGGCGCGATAGCCCCAGGTCCCATAGAGCATGGGCGTCGCTCCATGTGCGTGGGCGAGTTCGCTCATGGCGAGGACGGACCGCAGGTGCGCCGCGGGGTTGGTCGCGGCGAGGTGGCTCATGTCCTGCATCACGACGACGTCGATCGAGTCGCTGGCGAGCGCCCTTGCGACGCGGGCGCCCGTCTTCGTCTTGGGGTTGGAGAACTCCGCGAGGCGCGCCCCGCCGCGTGTGATGACGGACACGTTCGCGCCAACGAGGGCGGCAAGCGTCGCCGGCATGTCGTTTGTCGAGGTAAGGCTGTTGCCGACCATCAGGATGGTGGCCATGGCGCTCCTTTCCCACAGGGTTTCTGCCATGCATTATGCGGCAGGGGCGCCTTGCTCGCTACTCGATCTCGTACGGCCAGTCCTTGATGCCGCCGAACTCGACCACGTTGGTGTAGCCCTGGTCGGCGAGCGCCTGGGCGGCCTGCTTGCTGCGGTTGCCGCTGCGGCAGTAGACGAGGACCAGCTGGTCGGTGTCGGGCAGCGCGCATGCGGCGTCTTCGGCGATCGTGTCGTGCGGCAGCAGCACGGCGCCTGGGATGTGCCCCTCGTCGTACTCGGCCTGCGTGCGAACGTCGAGGATCACGTAGCCGTCCTCGGTACCCATGATCTCCTTCGCGCGCGCGGCGTCGACGCGCTCGTATGCCGCGGCATCGGCGCTCGCGGCGGCGGGCGCGGGTTCGCTCGAGCATCCGGTGAGCGTGATGGCTCCGAGTGCGCCGGCGAGCGCTGCGAGGATGAGGGGGCGATGGTTCATGGCGGTCCTTTCGGGGGAGCGGTTGATCGAGGGACAGGATATCAGCGCTTGTCGAGGGTGTCTGTGACGAGCTCACGAAGACGCCGCCCGCGCGCGGCGAGGGGCCCTTCGGGAGCATGCCGCTCCCCGGTCGCTCGATAGGAGTAAGCTTGAATGGATAGGCAGTGCGGGCCGAGGGCCCGCGGGTGACTGAAAGGAGCATCTGCATATGGCAAAGATCGCGGTTCTGGGTGGCGGAAACGGAGCGCACGCCGCCGCGGCGGACCTCGCGCTGCGGGGTTTCGAAGTCAACATGTATGAGGACGAGCGCTTCGCTGGCAACATGCAGCAGGTTTTCGACACCGGTAAGATCGAGCTCTCCGGCGCCGCGGGCGCGGGCGTGGCTGAGCTCGCCTTGGTGACGAGCGATCTCGCCGCCGCCATCGAGGGCGTCAAGGTGATCTTGGTCGCGGTCCCGGCGTTCGCGCACGCGACGTATGCCGCCAAGCTCGCCGAGGTCGTCGTCCCGGGGCAGATCGTGGTCGTGCTGCCGGGCACGTTCGGCTCGCTTATGTTCTGGAAGGCGTTCAAGGACCAGGGCGTCGAGGACGTCTGCGTGGCGGAGACCCATACCCTGCCGTACGCCACGCGTCTGCTGGGTCCCGCCAAGTCCCTGGTGATGAGCCGCTTCGATCCGCTGAAGGTCGGCGTCATGCCGGCTTCCCGTACTGATGAGGTCGTCGCCGCGCTCGATGGCGTCTTCCCCGGCATCGAGAGCGTCGAGAGCGTGGTGGCGTGCGGCCTGTCTAGCCTGAACCCCATCATCCATGTGCCGGGTTGCATCCTGAACGCGGGCCGCATCGAGTACGCGGAGGGCGATTTCCACTTCTATACCGAGGGATTCACCGATTGCGTGGCGCGCCTGACCGAGGCGATCGACGCCGAGCGCATCGCTCTGCTCGACGCCATGGGCTATGCGTCGGATATCGCGGCGCACGGCATCGGCGGCGCGGTGGAGACCGACTCCATCAAGGAGGCGATCGCCGGCGATCCCAACTTCGCCAAGATCACCGGCCCGGCGAACCTGCAGAACCGCTACTACTCCGAGGATATCCCGTACGGCATCGCGACGTGGGCCAAGCTCGCGCGCCTCATCGGCGTGCCCACGCCCGTGATGGACTCGCTGGTGAGCCTGGGCGGCGTGCTTCTCGAGAGCGATTGCTGGGAGGGCGGCCGCTCTATGGCGGAGCTCGGTATCGAGGGCATGGGCCTCGAGTCGCTCCGCGCGTACCTGATCGAGGGATAGCGAGAAATCGGACGCGCCCGCGCGGCGCGCCATGAAAAATGCCCCGCGGCTCGCATGAACCGCGGGGCATCGTCGTGCAGCGTGCTTGCTCGCTTTAGGCGAAGAACAGCTCGGAGAGGGTCATCGGGTCGACGTACTCGCCGTCCTTGTAGACGCGCATGTTGCCGGAGGCGATCTCGTCGATCAGGATGACGT
>USLT01000089.1 GCA_900555585.1 uncultured Collinsella sp. | reverse complement strand
GCGCCTTTCATTTCGAAAGGGGAGAAATGGCAGGGGAGAGCGATCTCGAACGGACGCTTGCCGAGGTCCAACGCGCCCGTGCGTGCCGCGTCGTCGCGGCTCGAAACGTGCCCGACGCCATCGCCGCGCTGGGATTGATCGGCCTCGGGGACAGGCTGGTCGCGTGCGCCGACGATTTCGAGGCGGCGTACCGCGAGCGCTTCGCCGCGGAGTCCCTGTCGTTTGTCGCCGAGCCGACGCCCGAGTCGTTCCAGGCTGCCGGCGGCGCTTCCCGCGGTAGGACGTTCTGGCTCGCGAACAGCATAGGGTGCCGGGGGCTGCGCGTCCCCGACCTGCGCTCGCTCGCGGCGGCAGCGAGGGGGGCCGGCGCGATCCTGGTGGTGGATGACACCGTCGCCTCCCATATCGGCTGCCGGCCGCTCGAACTCGGCGCCACGTTGTGCCTCGAGGCGCTCGATCGCGTGGCCGCGGGCAGGCTCGGCGACCGCGCCGTCGCCGTGGCCGTCGCCCGCCCCGAGAGCGGGCGGGGCAGGAGGCGGCGCGTCGACCCTTTCGCTGCGGCGCTCTACAGCGACCTGTGGGGCGAGTGCGGATCCTCGGCGGAGCCACCCTCGTCGTCGGACCTCGACGTCCTCTCCGCGGAGCTGCCCGGCTTCGCCTCGCGCATGCAGCGCCATATGGACGGCGCCCGGGCGATCGCGGGCTACCTGTCGGCCCATCCCCTCGTCTCAGACGTCCGCTATCCGGGGCTCGCCTCGCATCGGGACCATCGGCTCGTCTCGGTCATCTTGCAGCACGGGGCCGGTCCGGCCGTCGACTTCGAGCTCGCGGCCTCTTCTGCGGGGGAGCTTATCGAGCGCCTGCCGGGCGACTACCGCGCGGCGCCCGCGGGAGGCCCCAATCCCCGCATCTCGTCCCTCGACGGCGCCGACGGTTCCTGGGTCCGCCTGTTCGCCGGCAGCGGCGACCCGTTGCTCGCCGTCGATGATATCGAGTGCGCCCTGCGCGCCCTTTCGGTACGTTGACGCCCCCCCCTGACCGATCTAGAAGGGACTCGCCTTGCTCGAATCCATAGTAGCGCCCGATATCGTCGAGAGCCTCGTGCTCGGCGTCGCCCTCGCCATGGACGCGATGGCGGTCACGCTTTCGAACTCGCTGTGCGAGCCGGATATGCCGCTTGCAAAGAAGCTCGCCATGCCCGCCTCGTTCGCCCTGTTCCAGGCCGCGATGCCCGTCGCGGGCTATTTCGGCGGAACGCTGGTGGCGCCGCTCATCGAGTCCTACGCCGGGATCGTCTCGCTCGCCATCCTCGCCTTCGTCGGGGGAGGGATGATACGCGACGCGCTCTCCTCGCTGAGGGATCCCGAGGGATGCCCCGCGACGCGGTTGACGTACGGCGCCATCCTGCTCGAATCCGTCGCCACGTCGATCGATGCGTTCGTGGTGGGCGTCTCGCTCGCCGCATCCGTGGCGAACATCATCCTCTACGGCGTCTCGATAGGCGCGACCACGCTCGCATGCTGCCTGCTCGTCCTCGTGATCGGCCGCAGGTTGGGCGAGCGGTTCGGCGCGCACGCCCAGATCGCGGGCGGCGTCGTCTTGATCCTCATCGGGTTGAAGGCGTTCTTCGCGTAGAGGGGAGAGGGCTAGAACAGCTCGTCGATCCTTTTGGCGAGGAGCTCGTCGACCTCTGCCTGGAGGGTGCGGTAGGCATCGAGCGCGCGGGCGCCATCGGGGGTGAGGCTCGATCCACGCGCCCCGTCGCGATCGAGCAGCGTGGTGCCGAGCTGGGCCTCCGCCTCGCGTACGAGGCGCCACGCCTTCGAATAGGCCATGCCGAGCGCCTTGGCGGCCCTGTTCAGGGAGTGCTCGCGCTCGACGCCCTCGAGGAGCAGCGCGCATCCATGGCCGAAGGCCCCGGGCAGTTCGGGATCCGGTCCCGTCACGACCAGTCGCGCCGATGCATGCAGTGTCATTGTGCTCCCTTACGCTAAAGTATCTCTCGAAGTTCCTCTCCGGCTCGAGAATACCTCGTGTTATTCGATGTTTTCTGATTATACTCGCCTGCTCCGCGCTACAATTGCAGCACTTGTATCGGGCGCCCAAGGCGGTCGCCCCGCCGGTAGCATTGAGCAGAAGGAGCATCATGGCAACGTTCTTCCCAGGTGAGTCCCATACGTTTTCCGAGTATCTGCTGGTCCCGGGCTACTCCTCCTCGGAGTGCATCCCGACCAACGTCTCGCTGAAGACGCCGCTTGTCCGCTACAAGCGCGGCGAGGAGCCCGAGATCACCCTCAACATCCCCATGGTCTCCGCCATCATGCAGTCCGTCTCCGGTGTCGACATGGGCGTCGCCCTTGCCACCGAGGGCGGCATCTCCTTCATCTACGGCTCGCAGACCCCCGAGGACGAGGCGGCCATGGTCAAGGCCGTCAAGGACCACAAGGCTGGTTTCGTCGAGTCCGACTCCACCCTCACCCCCGACATGACGATGGAGCAGGTCATCGCCCTCAAGGACAAGACCGGCCACTCCACCATGCCCGTCACCGACGACGGCACCCCCCGCGGCAAGCTCCTCGGCATCGTCACCAGCCGCGACTACCGTCCCAGCCGTGATGACCACTCCAAGAAGGTCTCCGAGTTCATGACCCCTCGCTCCGAGCTCATCGTGGGCGACAAGTCCATCACCCTCAAGGACGCCAACGACCTCATCTGGGACAAGAAGCTCAACGCCCTTCCGGTCGTCGATGACAACGACCATCTCGTCGGCATCGTCTTCCGCAAGGATTACGACTCACACAAGACCAACCCCAACGAGCTGCTCGATGCCAACAAGCGCTACATGGTCGGCGCGGGCATCAACACCCGTGACTACGCCGAGCGCGTGCCGCTGCTCGTCGAGGCCGGCGCAGACGTCCTGTGCATCGACTCCTCCGAGGGCTTCTCCGAGTGGCAGAAGCGCACGATCGAGTGGATCCGCGCCAACTACGGCGACTCCGTCAAGGTCGGTGCCGGCAACGTCGTCGACGCCGAGGGCTTCCGCTTCCTGGCCGACTGCGGCGCCGACTTCATCAAGGTCGGTATCGGCGGCGGCTCCATCTGCATCACGCGCGAGACCAAGGGCATCGGCCGCGGCCAGGCCACCGCGCTCATCGACGTCTGCCGCGCCCGCGACGAGTACTTCGAGGAGACCGGTGTCTACGTCCCCGTGTGCTCCGACGGCGGCATCGTCTACGACTACCACATGACGCTCGCGCTCGCCATGGGCGCCGACTTCCTGATGCTCGGCCGCTACTTCGCCCGCTTCGACGAGTCCCCGACCTCCCGCGTCAACGTCAACGGCCAGTACATGAAGGAGTACTGGGGCGAGGGCTCCGCTCGCGCCCGTAACTGGCAGCGCTACGACCTCGGCGGCGCCCAGAAGCTCTCCTTCGTGGAGGGCGTCGACTCCTACGTTCCCTACGCCGGCTCCCTCAAGGACGGCGTCAACGGCACCCTGTACAAGGTCAAGTCGACCATGTGCAACTGCGGCGCGCTCTCCATCCCCGAGCTCCAGCAGAAGGCCCGCCTGACGCTCGTCTCCGCCACCTCCATCGTCGAGGGCGGTGCCCACGACGTCGTGGTCAAGGACTCCCAGCAGAGCGTCACCTACAACTAATCGCTTCGCATCCTCATCGGCGTCGCCCGCCGTACCGAGTCGAATCGCAAGAGGATCCGGTCGCGTCTCGACCGGATCCTCTTTTTTCGCTGTTTGACGCGCGGTGGGATTTCCAGAGGCCGGGCGATGGGGTTCCCGCGTGCCGCCGCCGCGATTCGGGTCCCTGCCATGCGCCGCGTGCCCGCAGCTGCTAGAATAACCACCATTGACTATTCGAGTACCTCGGGTGGCCGGATGCCCATCGGCGCCGGCCGAGCGATTTCACGACGAGAGCGAGGAGCAGCCATGTGCGAGTGCCACGAGCAGACCCATGCCGAGCGTCCGATGGGGGAGATCCCCGTCTACGACGCCCAGGCCATCGAGACCAAGTGGATGCAGGCCTGGGAGGAGGGCGACCTCTTCGCCGTCGACACCGACTCCACTAAGCCGAAGAAGTACGTCCTCGAGATGTTCCCGTATCCTTCGGGCGACCTGCACATGGGCCACGCTCGAAACTACACCATCGGCGACGCCATGGCCCGCCAGGCGCGCATGCGCGGCTACGACGTGCTGCATCCCATCGGCTTCGACGCCTTCGGTCTTCCGGCGGAGAACGCCGCCATCAAGCACAACACCCAGGCCGCTGCCTGGACGTACAAGAACATGGACCAGGCGCTCGCGACCATGAAG
>USLT01000088.1 GCA_900555585.1 uncultured Collinsella sp. | reverse complement strand
ATCGGCCGCGGAGACGTTCTCGCTGAAAATGCGCTTGAACGTTGCCACGAGCTCCCGAAGGTCCTCGGCTGAAAGCTCGCTGTCCAGCCTGACGCCGGCAACGAGGCGCTGATGGGTCAAAGCGTTCTCGAACAGGTCCGGATCGACGCCGAGGACGACGTCGGAGAACATCTGGATGAAACGGCGGTAGGAGTCCCACGCGAATCGGGGATTGCCGGTCTGCTCGGCGAGGCCCAGGACGGATCGGTCGTTCAATCCCAGGTTCAGGACGGTGTCCATCATGCCGGGCATAGAGAACGGCGCACCGGAACGAACCGAGACCAGAAGCGGATCGGAATCGTCACCGAGGCGCTTACCCATGCGCCTCTCGAGGTCGGCGGTCGCCGCATCGATCTCATCGAGAGCGCCATCGGGCCACACGTCACCGGCCGACGCGTACTCCACGCAGGTCTGGCACGTGATGGTGTAGCCGGGCGGGACCGGTAGGCCGATACGGGCCATCTCGGCAAGATTTGCGCCCTTGCCACCGAGAACGTAATTCATGCTAGCCGAGCCCTCGGTGACGTCGGTAGCCGTCTCGTCCACGCCGAAGCGATAGACACGTTTCATATCACTCACAATAACCCCCTTCGCGGGCGCTTCGCGCCCATCCGATAGCCTCCCCGAATGTGAGCGCTCGGGGACAGCCTGAATCATATTCAGCAGGCGGTCGCATGGGGCGCAGGTGATGTGGATGTGAGCGGGCGGAGGGTATGCAACGGTGAACGGAGGAACTTGTGGTTACGTTATGCAGATACCACCTTGTTATTGTGTTGAACTACCTGTAGCGCGTTTGGCGCGAGCGCGCTTCACAGACTCGAGATGGCCGATTATCTCTGAGGCGCTCTCCTCGATCGCCTTGCAATCGGTCCTGACGACGATGCACCCGATCCTGCCCATAAGGGCCCGGGCCTCGCGCATCTCTCGATCGATGGCGACCGGATCGGCATAGGAAGCGGCCACGGTACGGCTCATATCGTCGCCGAGCCTGGAATCGCGAATGCCGGCAATGATGTCGACGGTCGAAAGCAGGCCGAAGACTTTCGCGGGGTCGACCTTAAAGATGGAGGCCGGGGGCTCCATCCCCGGGGCGAGCGGGATATTCGCGACGCGATAACCGAGGTATGCAAGGTACATGGACAGCGGGGTCTTAGAGGTCCTCGAGATTCCAAGTAAGACGATATCGGCGTTAGAGAGGTCGTCGCAGTTGCGCCCGTCGTCGTGCTCCACGAAGTACTCCATCGCCTCGATCCGCTTGAAATAGCGGTCATCAGTGGCATGGATCACGCCGGGGATACCGCGCGGTGCGCAACCGCAGGCATTGGAGAGGGCCAGCAGAGAGGGACCGAGCACATCGACCTCGTCGACATTGAATTCGGAGAGTACGGAGGAAACCGCGTGACGGAGCCGTGGGTCCACGACCGTATGAAAAGCGACGAATACCCTACCATCGCCGGCGCGGCTTCCGAGATAGGCGCGCAACGTATCCACCGAACCGATTTTGGGAAAGCGGACGATGCGAAACGAGCCCTCCTCGAATTGAGCTGCAGCGGCAAGGGCGACATCGCTCGCGGTGTCACCAAGGGAATCAGAGATGATAAGGATTGTTGGGCCGGTCTTCTCCATGACGCTCCAATCTCGAGCCCTCGTGGAACCAACCGTAGCAGATACGAGATGCCGAGTGGAGCGGGTCCCGTGAAAGGCGCGGATGAGGCGGAAAATGAAAGACGGGGGCCCGAGGGCCCCCGTCCAGATCCGACTTGAGAGATTATCGGTTACTTCTTCCGGGCGAGCTCGCCGATGTTGGCGACGCCCGCGAAAACGCGCTCGAAGCGGTTGAGCAGGCGCAGGCGGTTATCGCGAACGGAGGCGTCCTCGTCCATGACAAGGACTTCGTCGAAGAAACGGTCAATGGGCGCGCGCAGCGCGGCGAGCGCGGCGATAGCGGACGCATAGTCCTTGGCGGCAAGTGAGGCCTCGACCGCGCAGGACGCCTCATCCGAAGCCTTTAGAAGCGCGAGCTCGGCATCCCCCATCAGGGACTCGTCGACATCGCAGCCCAGCGAGGCATCCGCCAGATGGCTGGCGCGAGCGTAGGCGGTAGCGAGGTTCTCGAACGTGTCGGCGTCGTTGACTCGAGCGTCGCCAAGAGCGCGGGCGAGGGCGAAGTAGTCCGCCGGGGCGCTAACGGAGCCAGCGGAGACAGCCGCGACCGTGTCCGGATCGATCTTGGCGTCGCGCGCCATCTGCTCGAGGCGGCCCTTGATGAACGAATCGATAGAGGAGGCGACCGCATCGGCGTCGAAGGACAGGCCCTGCTCGGCATAAGCGGAAAGCGCGGCGGGAACGAGCTCCTCGTATCCGATGGAAAGCTCATCGCGAAGGATGTTCAGGATTCCGATCGCGGCACGACGAAGCGCGAAGGGATCCTTGGATCCGGTCGGCGGCTCATCGATGGCGAACATGCCGGCGATCGTATCGAGCTTATCGGCGACAGCGACGACGCAGCCGGCGCAGTTACGGGGCAGCTCGTCGCCCGCGAAACGGGGGCGGTAATGATCGCTGATGGCGAGGGCGACGTCTTCGTTTTCGCCCGCAGCCTTAGCGTAGTAAGCTCCCATGACGCCCTGCTGGCTGGTGAACTCGATAACGGCGCTCGAAACGAGGTCCGCCTTGGCCAGGTGCGCGGCGCGGACCGCATCAGCGGTAGTAGCGGCGTCAAGACCCGCTAGATCGCAGATGGCGGCCGAGAGCTTCTCGACTCGATCGGACTTCTGCAAGACGGTGCCGAGCTTCTCCTGGAAGCCGACGCGGGCAAGCCGCGCGCGAAAATCCTCGAGGGGGACCTTGAGGTCCTCATCGTAGAAGAACTTGGCGTCGTAGAGGCGGGCTCGGACAACGCGCTCGTTACCGATGGTGTCCGCGCACTCGGGACGACCGTTAGAAACTACGACGAACTCACGGGTAAGGTTGCCCTGGGCGTCGTAGATCGGGAAGTAGCGCTGGTTGGAGAGCATGGACTCGCAGATGATCTCAGAGGGGACGTTCAAGAACTCCTCATCGAACCTACCGACCAGGACGGTGGGCCACTCGCAAAGATTGACGACCTCGTCGAGGACCTTTGCAGGGGTATCGACGCGGGCGCCATCGCGCTCGGACTCGATTGCGGCGATGCCATCGGCGATCACGGCGCGACGACGGTCCTCGGCGAGGACGCCAGCAGCCTCGAGGACGGCCTCATAGCGCGAGGGTTCGGGCACGATATGCTCGCCGGGCCCCAAGACTCGATGGCCGCGGGTGGTATTGGAGCTGACGACGTCGGCGAAGGAGACGGGAACGATGTCCGTCCCGAGCAGGACGCACAGCCAGCGGACCGGGCGCACAAAGGTCTCGTGAGTGGTGCCCCAGCGCTGGCTACGGTAGTTGGGCCATTGAAGCTGGTCGAGAACATCGGAGCACAGCTTGGAAAGGATCTCCTCGGCGGGGACGGAGGCGATCTCCTTCTCGGCGAAGACGTACTCGCGACCGTCGGCGTCGACGCGACGGACGAGGTCCGCGGCGGTCATGCCGAACTTGCGCGCGAAGCCCTCGGCAGCCTTGCTGGGAGCCCCGTCCTCGCCGAAGGCGATATTGACCGCGGGACCGCGCTTGACCTCATGGACCGCCTCGGTCTCGGTCGCGACGTCGGCCACGATCGCCGCGAGTCGACGAGGGGACGATACGATGCGGATCTCCCCATGGGCAAGCCCGGAGGCGTCAAGGACCTGGGAGACGAGCTTATCGAGCTGCTTGGCGGCATTCATGAGCGGCGCGGAGGGCATCTCCTCGGTGCCGATCTCGAACAGGAAATCACGGACGTCTGCCATCGTTAAGCCACCTCCTCGTTGGTATCGGAATCATCGGTCTTGCCTGCGACCTCGGCCAGATAGGCCTCGCAGCACGCCTTGGCGACGGTGCGAACGCGCAGGATGTAGTTAGCACGCTCGACGGCGGACAGGGCGCCGCGGGAGTCGAGCAGATTGAACGCATGGCTGCACTTCATAACGCAGTCGTACGCGGGAAGCGGAAGCTTGGCATCGAGGCAGGAGTGGCACTCGCGCTCGTAGTCGTCGAACTTCTGACGCATCATCTCGACGTCCGCGACCTCGAAGTTGTACGCGGAGAACTCGCGCTCGTTCTCGAGGAAGACGTCGCCGTAGGTCATCTTGGTGCCGTCGGGGGCCACGCTCCACACGAGGTCGTAGACAGAATCGACACCCTGAACATACATCGCGAGGCGCTCGAGGCCATAGGTGATCTCGACGGGAACGGGATCGACCTCGATGCCGCCGACCTGCTGGAAGTA
>USLT01000087.1 GCA_900555585.1 uncultured Collinsella sp. | reverse complement strand
TCGCCATCAAGGACAACATGAACCTGGTCGGCACGCGTACGACCTGCGCCTCGCGCATGCTCGCCGGCTACGAGAGCCCCTATACCGCCACGTGCGTGCAGCGCATGCTCGATGCGGGCTGCCTGCCCGTGGGCAAGGTCAACATGGACGAGTTCGCCTTCGGGTCATCGACCGAGAGCTCGGCCTTCCAGGCGACGAGCAACCCGTGGGGCCTGGACAGGGTGCCCGGCGGCTCGTCGGGCGGATCTGCGGCCGCGGTCGCCGCCGGCGAGGCCGCGCTGTCCCTCGGCTCCGATACGGGCGGGTCGATCCGCCAGCCCGCCGCCCTGTGCGGAGTCGTCGGCATGAAGCCGACCTACGGAGCGGTGTCGCGCTACGGCGTGGTGGCCTTCGGCTCTTCGCTCGACCAGGCGGGCCCTATGGCTCGCAGCGTGCACGACGTCGCCCTCGCCATGAACGCGCTCACGGGGCCGGGCGCCGACCCGCTCGATGGCACGTCGCAGGGCCTCGCCGTCGATTTCACCGCCCGCCTCGAGGACGGCGTGGCCGGCCGCCGCGTCGGCGTCATCCCGGCCTTCATGGATGCGCCCGGCCTGACGGACGAGGTGCGCTCCTCCGTCGAGGGGGCCGTTTCCGCCCTCGCGGACCAGGGCGCCGAGATCGTCGAGGTCGACCTGCCGCACCTGGATGCCGCGATCGCGGCGTACTACGTGATCGGCCCCGCCGAGGCGTTCTCCAACCTGGCCCGCTTCGACGGCATCCGCTACGGGCGCCAGGAACCGGGTTGCGCGATCCTGTCGGAGCAGACCTCGAGGAGCCGCGCCGCCGGGTTCGGCGCCGAGGCGAAGCGCCGCCAGCTGCTCGGCGCCTACCTGCTCTCCAGCGGCGTCTACGATAGGTACTACTATGCCGCGCAGAAGGCGCGCACCCTCATCATCGAGGACTACCGGGCGGCCTTCGGTCGCGTCGACGCGATCCTGATGCCGGCCGCGCCGCGCACCGCCTTCAAGCGCGGCGAGATCTCGGATCCCACGCAGATGTACCTGTCCGATCTCTATACGATCTCGTTGAACATAGCCGGCAATTGCGGCATATCGGTCCCCGTCGGCCTCGGCCGCGATTCGGGGCTGCCGGTCGCGGCGCAGCTCGTCGCCCCGGCGTTTCACGATGCCGACCTGCTGACGTTCGCCCGCGCCGTGGAGCGCGCGTTCGGCGAGGCCGCCGTCGCGCCCGATTTCGCTGGAAAGGGAGGTGAGCTTGCATGAGGGAGCTCGCAGAGGTCCTCGAGGACTGGGAGGCCGTGATCGGCCTGGAGATCCATACCGAGCTCACCGCGCTCGAGACCAAGATGTTCTGCGGTTGCAGGCTCAGCCACGACGACGAGCCCAACGCCAACGTCTGCCCGGTCTGCCTGGGGATGCCGGGCGCCCTTCCGGTGCCCAACCGCCGCGCGATCGAGTCGATCGTGAAGGCGGGCCTGGCGACCAACTGCCAAATCCAGCGCCGGTCGATGTTCTACCGCAAGCACTATTTCTATCCGGACATGGCGAAGAACTATCAGACCACGCAAGGTCCCATCGCCTTCTGCATGCACGGTCGGCTCGACTTGGAGGTCACCGGCCGCGGCGCGGCGGAGCGTCCCGCCTTCGCTTTCGGCGAGGCCGAGGCCGAGAGCCTCGCGTCGGCTTCGGCGAACGCCGTGGGGCTCTCGCGCGATATGAGCGAGAAGATGCCCGAAGGGGGATCCGGCGCCGCCGCGGGCGGCGCGGACGGGCTCGCCCTGCCCGAGAGGCACGCGGACGGCAGCTATACCGTGCCCATCCGCATCCTGCGCATCCATATGGAGGAGGACGCGGCGAAGATGGTCCATGTCGGTGGCGAGGAGGGGCGCATCGGCGGCGCGGCCGAGAGCCTCGTGGATTACAACCGATGCGGAACGCCGCTCATAGAGCTGGTCACCGAGCCGGACCTCCGTACGCCCGAGGAGGCCCGCCTCTTTATGGAGAAGCTGCGCCGCATCTTCCTCACGCTGGGCATCTCCGATTGCTCGATGGAGAAGGGGTCCATGCGCTGCGATGGCAACGTCAGCCTGCGCCGTCGCGGCGAGACGCGCCTCGGAACCAAGACGGAGCTCAAGAACCTCAACAGCTTCAAGGCCCTGCACGACGGCCTCGCCTACGAGATCTGCCGCCAGGCGGAGGTCCTCGAGGAGGGTGGGACGGTCTACCAGGAGACCCGTCATTGGGAACCCTCCCGCAAGCGGACCGTGGTGATGCGCGTCAAGGAGACCGCGGACGACTACCGCCTGTTTCCCGATCCCGACCTCGCGCCCTTCGACCTGACCGACGACTTCATCGAGCGCTGCGCTGCCGAGATGCCGGAGCTTTCGGATGCCAAGTGCGATCGCTTCGAGGCCGATTTCGGCATCAAGCGCGCCGACGCCGAGCAGCTTGCGGGCGACCCGGCGACCTCCGCGTTCTTCGAGTCCGCCGCGGCGGGCCTGGCGGGAAAGGAGGCCCAGGTCGTCGCGAACATCATCGTCAACGAGCTGGCGGGCTACCTCAAGGCCGCGGGCGTCTCGTTGGGCGATAGCGGCATCGCGCCCGGGCAGGTCGCGTCGCTCGCGAGGCTGCTGGCGTCCGATGCGATCTCGAGCAATCAGGCGCACGAGGTCTTCGAGGCGATGGCCGAGAGCGGCGAGGACCCCGAGAAGATCGTCGATGAGCGCGGCATGCGCCAGGTCAGCGATACGGGCGCCCTGCAGCCCATCGTCGACGAGGTGATCGCCGGCTTCCCCGACCAGGCGCGGCAGTACCGCGACGGCAACCAGAAGGTCATCGGCTTCCTCGTGGGCCAGTGCATGAAGGCGAGCCGCGGCACGGGAAACCCCAAGCTCTTCAACGAGCTGTTGAGGTCGAGCCTGTCCTAGGGTCAACCCGTTCGGACGCGTCGCGCCGACCCCCGCGGCGCGCCCGTCACCCTCGAGTCGAGCTTCACGCAGGTATACGAATCGCTCGAACGTGGTAGAATACGTAATCCGACCGAGGCTGTAGCCGCGGTCCCGTACTTTGACAGGTCGATGCCCCGCATGCCGATAGGCGATGCGGAGCCCGGGCCTCTCGCATGAGGGGGCGACTGGTTTCGACACGATAGCCTTGAGAGAGGAAGCAAGCCGTGGTCTCCTCGCCCACGTTAAACTGGGGTACCGTCAAATTGAATTGACAACAAGAATTTCTCTGGGCAGTATGCCCTCGCCGCTTAATTAATTAGCAGCGCGTCAAACCGGGGATTTCCCCGACTCCGGGGCGACGTCATTTTAGGGGAATGCGTCCGAGCACGTAGCGGGTATGGCTCGGACTAAGATCGAACCCGCTAGGGCCGAGCGAGCGCGTCGCCGCGCGCAATCGGCCCGAATCCAAAACGGCGACTGAGCTTGGAGATGCCGATCAGGGGGCTTTCGTGGACCGGAGTTCGATTCTCCGCGCCTCCACCATCCATAACAACAGGCCGTCTGAGCTGTAGCAGCTCAGGCGGCCTGTATCTTTTTTGCTAGCTCTTCGCGGTGCCGTATATCTTTGGCAGATTATGGCAGACGTCCAAACCGCCCCGCGTGTCAATGGCAAGTTTTGGCAGACGCAAGCGGGGTCGCGCTCGATGCGGGGCTTGAGGTGCGAATTCTGCGCAGTTCGAGGCAGCGAGCGAATTTCGTGCAGTTGAAGGCAGCGAGAAGCGGCGTTTTGCGGACTTGGCTACCTCGAGCTGCTCCAAACGCCCTAGCTGCCTCGAACTGTCCCAAATCCGCGGGCGCCTTCGCTGCCTCGAATTGTTACAGCCTGTTTAATACTTTAATAAGCTAAAGTAAACAAAAGGGCAGGCTCTGGCGAACACGGGGTCAAGCAGCAATAATGCAATAACGCGACACTTTAGCGTAGTGCACTATTATCTGTGCAAAATCGCTATGCGCGAGTCGTATTATCGGGTCTTACTGCGAAAAAGGCGGGGGATAACATGTCTATCAATGCAGAGATTACGAGAAGGCGTTTTATCGAGGCCATGGGTGCTGTCAGCGCTCTGGGCGCGCTGGGGCTTGCCGGCTGCGGCAGCCAGCGCGCGGGCGAGGCCGGCTCCGGCTCCAAGGCTGCTTCGGGCGTCGCCGATACCATCACGTTCGCCCAGGGCGCAGACCCCCGTGGTCTGGACCCCGCATACGTGGACGACGGCGAGTCCGCGAAGATCATGTGCAACATCTACGACACGCTGCTCCGATACGATACGGAGACGTGCGAGGTGGTTGCCGGCCTCTCCCAGATGCCCGAGATCTCCGATGACGGCCTCACCTATACCTTCAAGTTGCAGGAGGGCGTCAAGTTCCACGACGGCACCGACTGCGATGCCGAGGCGGTCAAAACCTCCATTGAGCGCCAGCT
>USLT01000086.1 GCA_900555585.1 uncultured Collinsella sp. | reverse complement strand
TTGATCATCTCGCCCTTCTTACCGATAAGGATGCCCTTCTGCCCCTCGCGCTCGACATAGATGGTCGCGTGCAGGCGCAGGAGGTCTCGGCGATATTCGAAACCGTCGCACAGGACTCCGACGGCATGGGGTATCTCCTCGCGGGTGTGAAGCAGGACCTTCTCGCGCACGAACTCGGAAACGAGCGACTCGTCGCTTGCGTCGCACTTCATGTCGTCAGGGAACCATTTGGGTCCCTCGGGGAGATAGGAGGCGACCACGGAGACGAAGGTGTCGACGTTGAAGCCCTCGGTCGAGGAGACCACGAGCTCGTCATCGAAGTCGACGAGCTCGCGGGCGGCGGCGAGCTGGGCGAGCATCTGGTCGGGGGCGACCTTGTCCGCCTTGGTAAGGACGAGCACCTTCTTGGCGCGAGACGCAGCGACGTGCTGGGCGACCCAGGCGTCACCGCGACCGATGGGCGCGCTCGCGTCGATGAGGAACGCGACGACGTCGACGTCGCCGATCTCGGAAAGGGCGCTCTTGTTGAGCTCGCTACCGAGTGAGTCCTTGGGCTTGTGGAGACCGGGAGTGTCGACGATGACGATCTGGCAATCTTCGCGGTTGATGACGGCGCGCATACGGCGGCGCGTGGTCTGGGCGACGGGCGAGGTGATGGCGACCTTTTGGCCGAAGCAGGCGTTGAGAAGCGTCGACTTGCCGGCGTTCGGCCGGCCGACGAGCGCCACGAAACCGCTGCGGAAGCCGTCGGGGACGTCCATGGAAATGAGGCCGGCGCCTTCAAGGGCGGATGGATCGGACTCGAGCATGGCGTCGAGTTCGTCGTCGGAAAGGTCAGCGAAGGGATCGAAGTCGGTCTGATCAGTCATTGCGATGCTCCCGTAGTCGAGTTAGTGCCAAGTGATGAAGCCGAGCTCGTGAGCGAAAACGAGGAGCCCGACGATAGCCGCGGTGATCGAGAGGGTGTAGACGCTCGCGGCGGCGATGTCTTTCGCACGTTTGGCGAGCGGATGCAGCTCTTGGGTTGCGAGGTCGATGATAGCCTCCATGGCGGTGTTGCAAAGCTCGGCGAAGATAACGAGGCCGCAGCAGATCGCGATGAGCGCCCAGCTGATCCATTCGATATCGATGATGATACCTGCCAGAACGGTAGCCAGGGCGGCGAAAAGCATGACCTTGATGTTGCGCTCGGTACGGACGGCGGTAACGAGCCCTTCTATGGCGTACCCGAACGAGCGGATGAAGGAAGGATGGTCCTTATCGGAACCCGGAATCATGGCAGCTCCTAATCGTGCGCGTGGTTGGTGATGGGCCCGACCGAGACGCTTGACGGGTCTTCCCCGCGCATTGCCGCGAGCTCGCGAAGCAGCGCGTCCTCACGCGCCTCCATGGCCTCGGCCTCGTCATCCTCGATATGGTCGTACCCGAGCAGATGCAGCAGTCCGTGCACCAACATGAGGCGGCACTCGTCGGCGGGCGAGTTCCCGAAACCGGGAGCCTGGGCGGAAATAACGCTCGGGGCAAGGACGATATCCCCGAGCTCGACGGCCATCCCCTCGGGTGGATCGAAGTCGAAGGCATCATCGCACTCGAAGGACAGGACGTCTGTCGGGCGGTCGATCCCGCGCCACTCGCGATTGAGCTCGCGCATCTCCTCGTCATCGACCCATGACAGGGAGATCTCGACGTCTGAGCTGACGTCCTCCTCGCTCAACACATAACCTGCGACCGCCTCGATCTCCGCGCGATCAAGCAGCTCGGTTAGCCCGGCGTCGTTACTGATGAGAACGGCCATGCCCGTCTCCTCCCGTATGTCGGCGCGCGTCGGTTCGCGCATTCTCATAGGTATCATACGCCTGAACGATGGCCCCGACGAGTCTATGGCGGACGACGTCGCGGCGACCGAGGTGGACAAAGGATATATCATCGACATCGCCTAAGATATCCTCGACGGCGAGAAGGCCGCTCTGGCGGCCGATAAGGTCCCGCTGGCTCGCATCGCCGGTGATAACGAATTTGGAGTTGAACCCGAGCCTCGTCAGAAACATCTTCATCTGCTCGCACGTCGTGTTCTGAGCCTCGTCGAGAATAACGAAGGCATCGTTGAGCGTGCGTCCGCGCATGTAGGCAAGGGGCGCGATCTCCACCACGCCCTTGTCGAGAAGCGCCTGCGCGCGATCAGGGTCGACGAGATCGAACAGCGCATCGAAAAGCGGTCTCACATAAGGGTCGATCTTCTCTTCGAGGGTGCCGGGGAGGAAGCCCAGGCTCTCCCCCGCCTCGACGACCGGTCGGGTCAGTATGATGCGGCCGACCTCCTGCCGCTTGAGGGCGGCGACGGCCAAGGCCATCGCGAGATAGGTCTTGCCCGTTCCCGCGGGCCCGATGCCGAACGTGATCGTGTGGTTCTCGATGGCCTTGACGTAGCGAGCCTGGCCAGCGGTCTTGGGACGGACGGATCGTCCGTGGTGCGTGATGATGATCTCGCCGCCACGGCCGCAATCGCTGCCCGCGAGAGCATCCTCGTATAGGTGGACGGCATCGACGGGGTCGACTGCAGCGCCCTCCCTCGCGACCGCAAGCAGCCTCGAAAAGACATCGACAAGGCTGTCTACCTCGACCGACGGCCCTTTGAGAACGATAGAGTCACCACGGAGGGAAACCGATGCGGCGCAGGCTCCCTCGACGGCTCGGAGCACGGATTCCGAGGGTCCCGCCAGGAGCACGGGGTCGACGCCGGCGGGAATGGGAATCAGAACGGATGTCGTATCCATGAGAATCAGCCGTCCCCGCGAACGCCGCCGTGCAGCACGCCCTCGGAATCGATGGAAAGCAGCTCCACGTCGACAAAGGGACTGGAAAAACCAGCGGGAAGGTCGTCGAGCACGACCTTATGGAAGGAGCCGAGCGTGCCCCATCCGGGCGCCTCGATAACGCATCGCTCGATCGTTCCGATGCGGCCCTCCGCGTCCCTCGCCGCCATTCGGGCCGCAAGGGCGCGGGCTCGGGCGGACCTCTGGGCCATCACCTCGGGAGAAACCTGCCCGGGCGCCGCCGCGGCGGGCGTACCCGGCCGCTTGCTATAGCGAAACACATGCATGCGGGAGAACCCTACCTGCTCGCAAAGCGCGAGGGAGCGCTCGAATTCCTCATCGGTCTCCCCCGGGAATCCAACGATGAGATCGCAGGAGAGGGAGGCGGCGGGCAGAACCTCGCGAATGCGTCGCGTCAGCTCGAGAAAGGACTCGGCGGTATAGGGCCGCCCCATGCGCCGGAGCGTCTCGGTGCAACCCGACTGGATCGGAAGATGAAGGAACGGCGCCACGCGGTCGGGAGAAGCGGCCATGCGCTCGATGAGAGGCATGGAGACGTCCATGGGCTCGATGGAGGAGATGCGCACGTGCGGGATATCGGTACGAAGGAGAACCTCGTCGAGGAGCCGGTCGATCCCGATGGGGGCGCCGTCCACGATCGCGCGGTAAGCCCCGAGGTTGACGCCGGTGAGAACGACCTCGGGAACACCGGAGGCGGACGCCTCCCGAACCTGGGTCAAAACATCCTCGAGCGGAACAGAGCGCTCGGGACCCCTTGCCTTCCATACGATGCAGTACGTGCAGCGATGGTTACAACCATCCTGGATCTTGACTCCGAGCCGCGAACGACCGAGAAGGTCGGACAAACCGAGGCCGCAGGACTCCCCCGCCCCGGGAGCGGGACCCCCGATGAGCTCACGAACCCTTGCGGGAACGGAGGGCTTGGAGGGCTCGGCGACGACGCGCGGGGACAGCGATGTCAGCTCGCCGGCGTTGAGGTTCACGACGCAGCCGGTCACGACGACGAGGGGCTCTCCGGGCAGACCCGCCGCATGCCGGACGGCCTTGCGCGTTTTAGCCTCGGCCTCGCCAGTGACCGCACAGGTGTTGATAACGACCAGGTCGGCCTCGGACTCTTCGACGATCTCGTATCCGGCGCGGGAGAGCTCGCTGGTTATCTTATCGGATTCGACGCGGTTGACCCGACAGCCGAGGTTGACGACGCAGACACGCTGTTGATGCACGGGGCCTCCGTTAGTCGAGGATATCGTCGATGGCGTCACGGATGCGATCGCCCATGGTGCGGCGGTGGCCGTCGAAGGACTCGCCGACCAGCTCTTCATAACGCTCGAGAAGCTCGCGCTGCTCGCCGCTGAGCTGCTCGGGAACCTTCACGATGACGCGCGCGACCATGTCGCCGCGACCGTCATAACCCATGCGGGGCATGCCGAAGCCCGTCGCCGTGACGGTGGAGCCGAACTGGGTGCCCGCCGGAACCTTGATTTCGACCTTCTCGTCGGGCAGGATTCCATCCACCTCGACGGTGCAGCCCAGTGCGGCCTGGACCATGGAGACCTCGATATCGAGGTACAGGTCGTCGCCATGGCGATGGAAGCGCTCGTGCTCCAGGACCTGGATGGTCACGATGAGGTTGCCCGCGGCGGAGCCTCGGAGACCGGCCTCGCCATACCCGGAGAC
>USLT01000085.1 GCA_900555585.1 uncultured Collinsella sp. | reverse complement strand
GCGGCCGAGATCTCCTTCAGGACGGCGTCGTCGACGCGCTCGGCGGTACCGGGGGCGCAGGTCAGCGAGGTGTCCTGGTTGAGATAGGCGTTCTGGACGGTGCCGAGCGCCATCATGCCGAACTCGTCGGACATGCCGAACCGCGTGATCATGTTACGGGCGAGCTTGGTGGCCTGCTCGATATCGTTGGCGGCGCCCGTCGTCATCTCACCGAAGATGAGCTCCTCGGCAGCGCGACCACCGCAATAGACGGCGAGCTTGTCGAGGACCTCCTGCTTGGTGGTGAGGAAGCGCTCGTCCTCCTCGACCTGCATGGTGTAGCCGAGGGCACCCGAGGTGCGAGGAACGATGGTGATCTTGGTGACGGGGGCGGAGCCCTTCTGGCGGGCGGCGACGATGGCGTGGCCGATCTCGTGGTACGCGACGACCTGCTTCTCGTGGTCGGAAAGGACCGTGGACTTGCGCTGCTGGCCCGCGATCACCACCTCCACCGACTCCTCGAAGTCCTCCTGGGTGGCGCGCTTGCGGCCCAGGCGAACGGCGCGCAGGGCGCCCTCGTTGATGATGTTCGCGAGGTCGGCGCCGGAGGCACCGGGCGTCGCACGCGCGATGGCCGTCATATCGATCGGGGGCTCGACCTTGACATCCTTGGAATGCAGCTCGAGGATCGCCTTGCGACCGGCAAGGTCGGGCAGCTCCGCGGGGATGCGGCGGTCGAAGCGACCGGGGCGCAGCAAGGCGGGGTCAAGGCTGTCGGGACGGTTGGTCGCCGCGAGGACGACGATGCCCTTATGGTTGTCGAAGCCGTCCATCTCCGTCAGGAGCTGGTTCAGCGTCTGCTCGCGCTCGTCGTTGCCGGAGAACCCGCCTCCGTCGCGCTTCTTGCCGATGGTGTCGATCTCGTCGATGAAGACGATGCAGGGGGCCTTCTCGTTCGCCTGCTTGAAGAGGTCGCGAACCTTGGCGGCGCCGCGGCCGACGAACATCTCTACGAACTCCGAACCGGAGATGCTGAAGAAGGGGACGCCAGCCTCGCCGGCGACCGCCTTGGCGAGCAGGGTCTTACCCGTGCCGGGAGGGCCGACGAGCAGGGCGCCACGGGGCAGCTTCGCTCCGATATCCTCGTAGCGCTGCGGGTTCTCGAGGAAGTCGACGACCTCCTTCAGGGACTCCTTGGCCTCCTCCTGGCCCGCGACGTCCTTAAACGTTACGCCGACATCCTTCGATGCGATGATGCGGGCACCGGACTTGCCGAGGCCGCCGCCCATGCCGCCGAATCCGCCGCCGCCGAAGTTCATGGAGGGGTTGTCGTCGCCCATGGCCTTCTTCATGCGACGGTTGAGCCACCATCCAAAGAAGAAGAAGATCGCGATCGGCAAGACGAGCGTCATGAGGTAGTAACCCATGAGGCCGGAGCTCTGGCTGGGGATCTCGACGGTCGTGTCGGCGCCGGATTCGCGGATAAGCGCCCAGACGCCGCTGTCCCCCATGGGAACCGTGGTCCGATAGGCCTTATCGTCCTGGCCCTTGAGCTGGTACAGGGCCTGCGAGGAGGAATCTTCGGTGTAGTCGACCTTGCTGACCTTCTTGTCCTCGAGCGCCTCGACGAAAGTCGAGTAGCTCGCGTCCTCGATGGGCATCGTGTTCTTAAGGTTGGGGAAGAGCACCTGGCTCAGCACCATGTAGACCGCGAGGGCGATCAATACGTAGAGGATCATGTTCCTTCTACGCTTGTGGTCATCCATCTCCATAGGCTAGAAACTCCGTCCGTTACTCGTTGCAATGCTTAGATGGTACCCAAGTGGCAACGGCGTAAACGCACGCGGAGGGCGCCCCGGGAGCCTTCGTGACAAGGTCACGCAAAACCTACAGCGACACATCCAGGCGCTCTGCGCGGCGTTCGGCGTGCGTCAGCCAATGGCCGAAATGATGGTAGGCGACGAACAGCGCGGCGGTAAGGATCCAGGTGACCGGATAGACGAGAAGCATGGTCTCGACCGTATGGTGGAGCGGGACCACCACGAGCAGCCAGATGACCCTGAACACGCACGTGCCCAAAATGGTCAGCAGCATGGGGCGGAAGCTCTCCCCCGACCCGCGGATTACGCCGGAGGTGTTATCCACGATCGAATAGAACAGGTAGAAGGGCGCGATGAAGTGGACCATGCGCGCGGTGTACGCGGTGACGGCCGCATCCTGGATGAAAAGGCGGGCCAGGGGCTCGACGAAGACGACGAGGAAGGCCGACATAGATCCGACCAGGCACACGGTTATCACGAGCGACGTATGGTAGCCCTGGCGCATCCGCTCGTAGTTGCGGGCGCCGAAGTTCTGGGCGGAGAACGTCGTGATCGCGACGCCGAGCGCCTCCGTGACCATCCAGACGATGGCGTCGAGGCGCCCCGACAGGCCCCACCCGGTGACGGCGTCGACGCCGAACGTGTTGACGGTCGACTGCATGATGATGTTCGACACGGAGTACACGCTCGCCTGAACCGCCAACGGCAGGCCGCAGGAGATCATCGACCGAGCGATCCTGCGATCGATTCCCAATTTGCGAAGATCGAGGCGCCAGGCCCCCTTGGCCCGCATGAGCCGCCATACGACGCAGCAGCAGTTTATGCACAGGGTCGCTGCGGTCGCGATGCCGCAGCCGAGCGCCTCGAGCCCCATTCCCGCGACGAGCACGAGGTCGAGCGCCACGTTGATGACGCACCCGCTCGCGATGATGAGCGCGGGCGCGCGCGTGTCTCCGACGGCGCGAAGGAGCGCCGTACCCATGTTAAGCAGCAAGCCGAATACCATCGCGCCGAAGTAGCAGCGCGAATAGGACACCGCCTCCCACATGAGGTCCTGCGGCGTCTCCATCAGGACGAGCACCTGCGGGATGAAGATGACGCCGAGGATCGAGATCCCGAGGCCCATGACGAGCGCGATGGTCATGGCGGTATGTATCGATCGGGAAAGGCGCTCGTCGTCATGGCTGCCGAAGAACTGCCCGGTGATCACCGCGCAACCCGCTCCGAGGCCGACGCTGAATCCGACCGCGAGCTCCGATAGGCTCATGGTCGCCTGGATGCCGCCGAGCGCGAGCTTGCCGCCGAACTGCCCGACGATGAACGTGTTGATGAGGGCGTATGATTGCTGGAAGAACGACGCGAAGAAGATCGGGACGCACAGCGATAGGAGCTGTCTCCAGATGACGCCCTGCGTGACGTCGATGGAGCCCGAATTCCCGCCTCGTGCCATATGATTCCCCCAAACAGTCGTTTTACCTGGGCAAAAGCCCCCCTATGTGTACCCCCGCAAAGAGGGTACGCCCCCGCGTCGAATGACACAAGCGCGCACAGGGCGATAATCCAATTGTTTACGGCGATCGTCGCGAGCGCTCAGTAGCGGCCGGGCTTGTAGCGGTATCCGTTGTCGACATGGGGGCACAGCTGCCAGAAGGCGACGGCGGATGCCGCGGCCACGTTAAGTGAGTCGACGCCGTGCGCCATCGGGATGCGAATCGCGACGTCGCAGCCGTCGATGGTACGCGCCGTCAACCCCGTGCCCTCGGTTCCCATGAAGATCGCGAGTCGGTCGATATCGTGCAGCGAGGGGTCGTCCAGGGAAACGGAGTCGTCCGTCAGAGCCATCGCCGCGCAGGTGAATCCGGCTTCATGGAGCACGGCGAGCCCCTCGCGCGGCCAGCTCCTCGCCTCGGCGCCGATGCGGGTCCAGGGCACCTGGAAAACCGTGCCCATGCTCACGCGCACCGATCGTCGATACAGCGGGTCGCAGCACGTCGGACTGACCAGGATACCGTCGACGTTGAGTGCCGCGGCGCTGCGAAAGATAGCTCCGACGTTGGTGTGGTCGACGATGCCCTCGAGAACGCAGACCCGAACGGGCCTGTCCCCCGCATGCCCGCAGATGCCGCGCAGGAAGTCGGCAGCGGGCTCGAGGCGCGGGCGACGCATGGCGGCGAGGGCCCCGCGCGTGACGGAGAACCCCGTGAGGCGCTCCATGAGCTCCATGGATGCGACGAAGACCGGGACGGGCGAATCGGATTCGATCTGCTCGATCAGCGGCATGAGCATATCGAGCCACTTCTCGGCCATGAGGAAGCTGACCGGTTCGATCCCGGCATCGATGGCGCGCTCGATCACCTTGGCGCTCTCGGCGATGAAGATGCCCTTCTCGGGCTCGAGAACGTTTCGCAGCTCGCGCTCGGTTAGCCTCGTGTATGCCTCGAGACGCGGGTCGTCGAGGTTGTTGAGATGGATGACCTCGGCCTTCATGGAACCGCTATTCCTTCTCGACCGGGCTGTCGGCAGAGACGCCGTCATCCGCAGGGGCGCGCCGCGCGCGCTCGCCCTGCTTCTCGCTGGAGGCTTTTCCCTTGGCGGCGATCTTCTTGACCGACCGCTTGATGTTGGCCATCAGGCCGCCCGCGGGATGGGCCTCGGCCCACGCGGCGCGCTTGCGCGCCTGAGCGAACTGGTCCTCGATGATATCGCCGTACTCGTCCATGAGTCGCTGGTAGTGCTTGACGGCGCCCTGGATG
>USLT01000084.1 GCA_900555585.1 uncultured Collinsella sp. | reverse complement strand
CCAGTGGAGACGCCCGCGGGAACCTGGAGGTCGATGCGCTCATGAGAGGGGGTGCGGCCCTGGCCGCCGCACATCTCGCAAGCGTTCTCTATAACGACGCCTGCTCCACCGCACTCGGGACAAGGAGCGGAGCTCTGGATGTTGCCGATAGGGGTTTGCTGGTACGTGGTCACGTAGCCCGTTCCATGACAGCGCGAGCAAGACTTCTCGGCACCGCCCTCGCCGAGTCCGGAGCCGGAGCAATCCTCGCAAGGGGCGAGCCTATCGTAGCTGACCGTCTTGGTGCAACCGACCGCGGCCTCCTCGAGCGTGATGGGAAGCGAGATCCCCATGTCGCGTCCCTGACGGCGACGGGGCGCCGAGCGCCTGCCGCTCGCAGAGCCGCCAAAGAACGAGGACAGGATGTCGCCCATGCCCCCGAAGATATCTGAGACGTCGACGTAGCCACCGTTGGGGCCGTCGGCAGATCCGAACCGATCGTAGTTGGCGCGCTTCTGCTCATCAGACAGCACGGAGTACGCCTCGTTCACCTCTTTGAAAAGCTCCTCGGCGTTGGGATCATCGGAAACGTCCGGATGGACCTCGCGCGCCTTCTTGAGAAACGCGCGCTTGATGGTGCGCTGGTCGGCATCGCGATCAACGCCCAATACCTCGTAGTAATCCCTTTTCTCCGACACGAAAGAACATCCTCCCCTAACACTTGCAAACATGACGCGTACTCAGCGACGTCCCTCATTATGCCCCGTCAAGCGAGTTGCAATCACCACATCATGGCATAGGGGGCCAAGAAGAGACCCTGCGTACAGCTCGCGAACCACACGGCGAGAAGGGCGAAGAACAGGCCGTTGACCGCACCGTTGAGCATCACGCCCAAACCGCGCTTCCACCAGAGAAGGGGACGGCGCGCGACGCCTCCCGACAATACGAGATACACGCCCGCGACCAGGGGGATCAAGCACAGCATCAGGAAGACGGAGAAGACGCCGGATATGGCCGAAAGAACAAGAAACGGCAAGACGATACCGATCATATGGAAGCCGTTGGCGGACCTGCCCTCGAGCCGCTCCGCGGAAACACGGGCGCGACCGACCAGGTCGCCCGACGCGGCCCCGTTGGTACCCGCGTTGCCCATGCCCTTGATGCGAGCGACGTCGCCGTCATGCGTGCCTGCGGGGAACTCGATTACCGCCTCAGATGTGACCGGGGACCGGCCGGAGCCGCCGCAAGAACCGCAGGGATCGGCGATGACCTTTCCAGAGCCCTCGCACTCGGGGCAGACCATCTGAACGGAGCCGGACCCGAAAATAGAGGACATATCAACGCTGATGGCGCCGCTTCCTCCGCACGTGGGGCAGGTGCGCGCATGCTCGCTGGAGACGGATCCGCTGCCGTGGCACGCGTCACAAGTGCCGTAGCGCCTGTATGTGACCGCACGGCGGACGCCGGAACGCGCCTGCCCGGGCTCCAGGTCGACCTCGACCACGACGTCGGCCCCCTCCTCGGGATTGTAGGCGGAGCCGGACCTGCGGCCGCGGAATCCGGACAAGTCGAACGGGAAGCCGCCGAACGGGAAGCCGCCGAAGCCCCCTCCATATGAACCCGCGGAGGGCGCCGAGCCCGTCGCCTGGGCAAACGGGCTGCCAGAGCGCATGGCATCGTAGCGAGCACGCTTCTGCTCGTCGGAAAGGACGGCATATGCCTCCGACACCTCTTTGAAGCGCTCCTCAGCATCGGGCGCCTTGTTGATATCGGGATGAAGCTTACGAGCCTTCTGCTGAAACGCCTTCTGGATATCCTTTGCAGAGGCATCGGCCTCGACGCCCAGGATGGCGTAGTAATCTTTTTCGTTCATGCCTGCCATGTAGCGAAAACTCCCTCTATGGCGATGGGTCAATCGTGCGAGACATTATATCCCGCACTTAGGGGATACATGTGAGGCAACATGCGGCAGGCGCTATAACCTATGGATTACCCATGAGAAGCGTGGCATCAATCCCCGAGGACGACCTGACGGTACGTAACTCCGCAGCGCTCCAGGATGTTCTTGGATATGAGGTTGTCCTCGGTGCCGCAGTACTTGTCGTCAAGATAGACGACCTCGCCGACGCCGGCCTGGACAAGCGTCTTGGCGCACTCGTGGCACGGGAAGAGCGTGACGTACACGGTTGCCCCGGCCATGTCCTTGAGGGATCCTCGATAGTTGAGAATAGCGTTGGCCTCGGCATGAATCACGTAGTTGTGCTTGTCGTGGAGAGGATCGTCTGCCGTCCCCCATGGAAAATCATCATCGTTCAGCGCCGACGGAGTGCCGTTGTAGCCCACGGACAAGATGCGGTTGTTGGTATCGGCGATACAGGCGCCGACCTGGGTGTTGGGATCCTTGCTGCGCATGCTCGCGGCGACCGCGGCGCGCATGAAGAACTCGTCCCAGCTGATGACATCCTCGCGCTTTCCAGGCATGGCGCTCCCCTTTCATTGCGTTTTGGACAGAATGCCCCAATCGGCACCGAGATGCAAGGACCGCGCACCAACCGCGCAGAGAATCGGCGGAGAAATCTTGCCCGATCACTCCCCGGCAAGACCCCAGAACAAGCCGAAGAGCTGGTTGCCGTCGAGCCAGCCAAGGTGGGTGGGCTCGAGGGAGCCGGACCGCCAGCGCGCGAGGCCGAGCTCGACGGCGCGCTCGCACGCGCGGTCGAGCTCGCCCACGGGTATGACCCGCTTCGCGCGCTCGAGGAGGGCGGCGGAGATGCCGCGCGACATGCGGCAGGCGAGCATAAGGTCTTCGGCCACGGCCTCGCGCGCGGAGAGCCGCTCGACATCGTACCGTTCACCGGCATCATCCAGCTGAACGAATCTCGTGCGGCCGTCGGAGCCCCTATCGATCATACCCGCGGCGGACCGACCGATTCCCAGATATGACTCGCCCGTCCAATACGAGACGTTATGGGCGCATGCCGCCCCCTCTCGTGCATAGCTCGCGACCTCGTAGCGCGAGAATCCCGCTGATTCGAGGCGCAGAGCCGCAAGATCCATGCACGCGGCCTGAAAATCCTCATCCGGCAAGACGATATCGCCGCGCGCCTCCATGCGCTCGAGGGGCGTACCATCCTCGAGCTGCAGTGGATATACGGAGACATGCCGGAGGGCAAAGCCGGCGCCGAGCAATCTGTCGAGCGTGTCGGACCAGGATTCGAGCGTCTGGCCGGGCAGGCCGCACATAAGGTCGCAAGAGACATCGAGACCGCAGGCGAGCGCGTCCATCAGGGCGGAAAGGGCGAGATCCGCAGAATGGATGCGCCCGATGGATGCGAGCTCGGCGTCTCGCAGCGATTGCACGCCGAGGGACAGCCTCGTCACGCCGGCATCGACAAGCTGGGAAGCAAGGCCGGCGGAAAGCGACTCGGGATTAGCCTCGCACGTGAACTCGTCTGGATCGCAATACGAACGCACGAGCCGAACGAGGTCCGCTAGCCGCTCCCCCGCCAGAGACGGCGTTCCGCCTCCAACGTAGACCGTGCGCACCCCGCGCAGAAGGCCGTCATCACCTGCACGGGCAACGAGACCGGAGAGCACGTCGAGATAAGAATCCAAAGAACCGGCACAGCCCGCGCGACCCACTGGGAGAGATTCGAAATCGCAATACAGGCACTTCGAACGGCAAAACGGAATATGGAGGTAGAGCGACGCGAAGGGCTTCACGGCATCCATCGACGACCGCCTCAAGCCTTGGGAGGGACGGGCAGCCCCTGCGCCAGGAGCCCCTCGCACGCTGCGCAATCTTCCTCGATCTGGTCTACGAGCGCCGAGAACTCCTCGTAAGTCGAACATTTGACGACGCGACCGCGCCAGGAGGCGGCATGGGGCAGCCCCTTGAGATACCAAGACGAGAACGCGCGTGCGCGCGCCATATGCGCATCGCGATCGTGAAGCAATGCCAGATGCTCGCGCAATGCAGCAAGTTTTTCAACGGTGGGACGAACCGGAGGCTCGATCCCGTCGAACAGCAGCGATCTGGAGTCCTCGAAGATCCATGGGCTGCCATAGGTGCCGCGCGCGATGAACACCGCGCTTGCAGCCGTCTCACGCATCATGCGGACGGCGTCCTGCGGACTGAAGACGTCGCCGGTGCCGATGACGGGGACCTGCACGCGCTCGGCGACGGCGTCGATCACCGACCAGTCCGCCTCGCCGCTGTAGAGCTGCCCGGCGGATCGACCATGGACCGCCACCGCCGCTGCGCCCGCCTGCTCCATGCGAGCAGCGAAATCGGGTGCGAGCAGGCGACCGGACTTGAAATCCTTGCGCATCTTTACGGTCACGGGAACGTGGGCGGCAGCCACGCAGGAGCGGACGATATCCTCGGCGAGTTCGGGACGCTCCATCAGCGCCGAGCCCTCCCCTTTGCTGATGACCTTACGGGCCGGACATGCCATATTGATGTCGATTAAAGCGAGCCGCTCCCCGACGCGCTCCTCCACGGCTTCCACAGCCGAGGCGAACTGCTCCGGTTTCGATCCGAAGAGCTGCACGCAGATCTGGTCCTCCTCGTCCGCTGGAAGCACGAGATCCCAGGTCTTCTGACTAGCATAGGCGAGGCCAGCGACCGACACCATCTCGCTGTACGCCATGCGGGCGCCGCGCCGCCGGCACATGATGCGGTAAGCGGCGTCAGTGACGCCGGCCATCGGCGCGAGAATGAAGGGCTGCTCGGCGAAATGGCGGCGAAGGGAATCGGAATGGTTGAAATGGAGCATGTGCTTTGATCCTCTGAATAACGCGAAAGGGGCGCGCCCGAT
>USLT01000083.1 GCA_900555585.1 uncultured Collinsella sp. | reverse complement strand
CCCCCGCCCCCGCCGCACCCTCCCCCGTGCCCCCCAGGCCGCCGCGGGCCCACGCCGCGCCCGAGGAGCGCAAGCCCAAGAAGGGACGTAGCGCGCTGATCGCCGTCGCGGTCGCCGCGGGGGCCGCCGCCCTCGTCTACGGCGCGGGCGCCTTCGCGTTCTCCCGCATCTACTATCCCAACACCCATATCGCCGGCGTCGAGGTCTCGTTGATGACCGCTGATGCCGCCGTCAGCCGCGTCGAGTCCGCGTCGCAGAACTACGCCCTCACCGTGGAGGGCAACGATTTCTCCTTTAAATTCAAGCCCGAGCCGGGACGCCTGCCCGTCGATGTGGAGCAGGGGGCTCGGGAAGTCCTGGCCGCCAACGAGCCGCTCGCATGGCCCTCGCGCCTCTATCAGGCTATAACCGGCACGCCCTCGTCGACCAAGGACGCGCACGCCGCCGGGGATGCGAGCTCCCGACCCGAGCTATCCCCCGATTTCGATACGGACGCCTTCGTGGCCGAGCTCGACGCCGCCATCGCGGAATACAACGAGGGCCGCAGCGGCGTCTTCGACGCCGCGAGCGCCTACGATGAGAAGTCCGGCCAGTTCACCCTCGAGAGGGCCAAGCAGAACGTGAAGATCGACCCCGAGCGGGCCATCGAGGACGCCTTGACCGCGCTCTCGGGACTCGTCTCAACCGTCACGCTTGAGGGCGACGATTTCGGCAAGCTCGCCGGGGACGCGACCGACGATGAGCTCGCCGCCGCCTGCAAGGCCGCCAACGAGCTCATCGGCGTGAACGTCGACCTCAAGATGGCCGGCAGCACGGTCGCGTCGCTCGACGGCGCCCAGATGGCCTCCTGGATCGCATTCGACGAGGACCTTAGGCCCTCGCTGGACGGCGAGGCGCTGACGAAATGGGCGCAGGAGCTCGACGACGGCCTCGACACCGTCGGCACCGAGCGCACCTACACCAGGCCCGATGGCAAGGTGATCACCATCGGCGGAGGCACCTACGGATGGATCGTGGATTCCGCCGCCCTCGTCGAGGCGGTGCAGGATGCCGTGCAGAACAAGCGCACCGGCGACCTCGAGGTGCCCCTGAAGAGCAAGGGCGCCGTCTTCACCAAGCCCGGCGAGAAGGACTGGGCGGAGTACGTCGATATCGACCTCGCCGAGCAGCATGCCCGCTACTACGACGCCAGCGGCAAGCTCGTGTGGGAGTCCGGCTGCATCACCGGCAACCCGAACCTGGGCAACGCGACGCCGACCGGCATATACCGCATGAACACCTGCCTGCAGAACGTCACGCTCGTGGGAGCCAAGGACCCCGAGACCGGGGAGCCGGAATACAAGACCCCTGTCGCCCACTGGATGCCCTTCGTCGGCGGCGCCGTCGGACTGCACGATGCGAGCTGGCAGGCGGCGTCGAGCTTCTCCAACCCCAAGGCGTATCAAAGCGTCGGCAGCCACGGCTGCGTAAACCTGCCGCCCGACAAGGCCGCCGAGCTCTTCGGGCTGGTCAAGTCCGGCATGTGCGTCATCGTCCACCCGTGATGCGGGACAAGGGGCCCTAGACGACGAGAGAGAAGAACACGAGATCGAATCGGGCGCCGAGGACGTTACCCTCGGCGTCCCGCACGTTGGAGGCCTTGATGGCGCCGCCCTGGGCGGAGACCAGGCTGTGCGCGAGCGCGAGCCCTATGCCGACGCCCGCGGGGTCGACCGGGGAGGACGGGGCCGTCTGCGTGTCGGAGCCCCTATAGAAGCGCTCGAAGATATGGGGCAGGTCCTCCTCCGAGATACCCGGGCCGCTATCCTCGATCCTGATCCTGCAAGCGAGCGAATCCTGGGTGACGCGAACGCGAACCTCGCCGCCCTCCCCCGCATGCTCCATGCAGTTCTTCATGACGTTCTCGAGGGCCTCTGCACTCCAAGACGGATCGCCCATGAACGAAGCGCCCTCCTGGACGTCGACGCTGAGCCGCACCCCCGCGACGTCGAACGCGATGGCGAGGGCGTCGCGCGCGGACCCGACGAGCTGCGCGGCGTCGACGGGCATCGAGGCGAGCTTCACGACGCCGGCGTCGATGCGCGCCATCTTGAGCAGGACGGACACGAGCCACTGAACGCGCTCCTGAAGCATCTGCATCGTGCGCAGCCGGGAGAGCATGTCGCCCGAATCCAGCCGCGACAGGTCTCCGTCAGCCTCTATCACGCGCTTGCGCAGGAGCTCGCACATGATGGACAGCGACGTCAAAGGGGTCTTGATCTGGTGCGAGATGTTGGCGAGCGAGTCCGCCAGGGCGACGGTCTCCCGCTCGAGCTCGTCGGCCGTCAGGTTCAGCCGGGAAACCATCTTCTCGAGCTCGCTGGACAGCACGGCCAGCTCGCCCTCGCGCATGCGATCGAGGGAGAGCCGCCGCTCGCCATGGAGCACCGCGTCGACGCGATTAGATATATGCGCGATGTCGCGATACCGGCCCCAGGTGAAGACCGCGAACACGATTCCGAGCGAGCAGGCGCACGCGACGACCCACGAGGCGGCGGAAGCCCCATCGAGGGCGAGCGCGATGGCTGCGAGGGCGCCGGAGACCACCACGTAGACGAGGACGAGCCGCGCGAGCTCGCGGTTGCGCGTCAGCATGGGGGCCTCCTATCCGATCGCCTTGTAGCCCAGCCCGCGGACGGTGACGATCAGCCTGGGCTCGGCGGGGTCGTCCTCGATCTTATCGCGCAGGCGCTTGATGTAGACGGACAGCGTGTTCTCCTCCACGTATGTACCGGCATCGTCCCACAACGCGTCGCGAATCATGTCGCGCGACACCAGCTTGCCGGCATTGAGCGCGAACAGGAGGAGCAGGCGGTACTCGAGGGCGGAGAGGACTATCTCGGTCCCGCGACGCTCGACATGGGCGCGCTCGGTGTCGATCGCGAGCGGCCCGAGCATGATGACGCGGCGCTGCGGCTGGGAGCGCCTGATGGACGCGGCGACCCGTGCGAGCAGCTCGCGGGGCCTGAAGGGCTTGGCGATGTAGTCGTCGGCGCCCATCTGGATTCCGGCGACCGTGTTGAACTCGTCGTCCGATGCGGTGAGGAAGATGACGGGCAGGTCTGGCAGCGCCTGCTTGATGGCGCTGCAGACGGCGAAGCCGTTGCCGGAGGCGAGCGTGACGTCGAGGAGCACCAGAGCGTAGGAGGGGTCCCCCGTCGCGGTCGCCCTGCCGGCGAGCGCGCGGGCGATCGCCTCGTCCTGGTTGTCCACCGCGTCCACTGCGTAGCCCTCGCCGCGCAGCAGCTCGGTCAGCGTCCTGACGATCATCTGATCGTCCTCGACCAACAGGATATTGGCAGACATGGCTGGCACCGCCCTTCTCTTCGTCTCGCACCATGCTAGCATGCATCGGGCAGGCGCGAAGGCTCCGGGGCGCGCGTGCGCCGTGACGATATGGTAAGAATCCCGAGCGCGCGAGGGGACGAGGCCGATATCGCTAGCCGAGCATGCGGTCCCGGCAGATCGGTGCCTCGCGCGTGGCGGGGACCTCGAGGCTCTCGAGCCCGCGCAGGATGAGGTCGTTGGATACGCGCGAGACCTCCTCGATGGGCACGCTGCGATCCGAACGCAGCCATGTGCGATACGAGGAGATGATGCCGCCGAAGATGAAGGACAGGTAATACTCAATCAGGGGCTCGGGAAGGTTGACCACGCGGACCCCTCGTTCCAGCAGCTTGCGACCGAAGGGCTCGATGACGCGAGCGAGCAGCTCGTCCACGGGAAAGGACTTCTTGCGGATGCAGTTGTCCACGAGCTTGGTGCGCACCACGATGTTGGCTATCTCGAAGAACCTGCCCACGGCGAGCTCGAGTCCGTCGTAGGGGGACGCGTCCCCGATCGCCTCCTCCATGGCATCGAGAATCTCGTCGACGCGCTCCTCCGCGAGCGCGTCCAGCAACCCGTCGATGGTTCCGAAATGGACGTAGAACGTCTTGCGATCGATATTCGCCTCGCGCGCGATCGCCGAGACCGTGATCTGGTTGAGGTCCTGCGTCTCGAGCAGTCGGTCGAACGCCTCGACGATCGCCTTGCGGCTCCGAAGGATTCGGCGGTCGATGTGCGGTTGCTTCTTATCCATGATTCCGCGCTCCAAAAATGCCTGATGGTTGTGCCGGGGCTCGACGAGCTCCCAGCAGGTTATTCCACATCTGTTGCTCAGGTCAACTCGACGCATCCATCTTCATAGGTGACACATCACCCCGATGTGTAAGCGTGACACATCTGTCACATGACCGTAACCTATCGGAAAGGACTCCTATCCAGTATCGTAGACGTAGGCAACGCCACGGTTAGGAACGTCCATGAACATGCTTTCGATAGAGCACCTCACGCGTGAGTACGGCACCGGCGAGACGGCCGTCCGAGCGCTCGACGACGTGAGCTTCACCGTTGGCGTCGGCGAGTTCGTCGCGATAGTCGGCTCCTCCGGATCGGGCAAATCGACCCTGCTCCACCTGATAGGGGGCGTCGACCGCCCCACCTCGGGCACCGTGAGGCTTCAGGGGCAGGACATCTTCGCGCGAAGCGACGAGGAGCTCGCCGTCTTCCGCCGGCGCGAGGTCGGGCTCGTCTACCAGTTCTACAACCTCATACCCGTGCTCGACGTCGTGGAGAACATGACGCTTCCCGTGCTCATGGACGGCCGGGAGGTCAACGAGGACAGGCTCGCATCGCTCATCGAGGCGCTCGGCCTGCAGGGCCGCGAGCGATACCTTCCCAACCAGCTCTCCGGCGGCCAGCAGCAGCGCGTCGCCATCGGGCGC
>USLT01000082.1 GCA_900555585.1 uncultured Collinsella sp. | reverse complement strand
CCCCATGGACCGCGTGGTCGAGGTCGTGGACTTCGAGGCGGTTATGCGGCAGCGCATGGAGGACGACCGCGAGCTGCTGTCGGACGCGGCCCGCGTGCTGTACGGCGAGGACGGAAGGGCGGGCGTCGCGAAGGGCATGGGTTCCGCATACGCCGACGCCGTGTTCCATCGCGCGCTCGACGCGAGGACGTGGAACGCCGTCGCGCGCGAGATGTACATGGCGCAGAGCACCGTCATCAGGCTGTATGACGCGGCGATGGATTACGTCGATTCCGCCGGGCTGGATGGCGCGACAAGGGGCGACAGCCTCTGACAACCCAAGGGAAGCGTACGGAAGGCGCGACAAGCCACGAAGCGCTTTTCGGCGCTATGTTGGTACCGTCAAATAATCGCGAGAGGGGGCTTCAGGCCCCCTTTTTCATGCCGATTGGAGGCGGTCGGGTGTCTGGTGCCGACAATGCGCAGAATCGCGCTAAAAGCGCATCTGAAGCGCGAGGGAAGCCATTCAAGAGCGGCGAGCAGGCGCGGGAGATGGGCAGGCGCGGCGGAATACGCTCGGGGCAGGTGAAGCGCGAGCGGAAGCAGATGCGGGAGATCGCGCAGAGCATCATCGACATGCCGATGCGCAAGGGCCGCACGGAGGCGTACAGGAGCTTCATAGAGGGCAGCACGAAGAACGTCACCGTGTCCGAGCGCATCATGATGGTCGCCATCAAGGAGGCGCTCGAGGGAAACGTCCGCGCCGCCGAGTTCGTGCGGGACACGGCTGGCGAGAAGCCGACCGAGACCGTGGCCGTCGCGAAGGCGAGCGCCGAGGCGTCCGCCGAGTTCATGGCGCTGCTCGAGGCCGAACGTGGCTGACCCCGCGCTGGCGAGGCTGCTGTACCGCCATCCCGTGCGCCTTGCCCGCATGGCGGGCTACGACCGCCTGGTCGAGCCGCTGCACGACGGGTGGATTAGAGAGCTCGCCTTCGGTCGCGGAGACCTGACGCTTCAGGCGCACCGAGGCGCGTACAAGACGACGTGCTTGAAGGTCGCGCTGTGGCTGATCCTGACGACGCAGCCGGGCCTCACGTGCGGCTTCTTCCGCAAGGGTTCGGACGACGTCGAGGAGGTCATGCGCAGCGTCTCGCGGCTCATTCAGAGCGACGTCGGCGCGATGGTGTCGGAGGCCATATACGGCGAGCCCGCGCGGCTCACCGAGAGCACGTCGACGAGCGTCAGCACCGACCTCGCGTGCAACGTCTCGGGCACGCCGCAGCTGTCGGGCTACGGCATCGGCGGAAGCGTCACGGGCAAGCACTACGACCGCGTTTTCACGGACGACGTGGTGACGCTCCGGGATCGCGCGAGCCGCGCCGAGAGGGAGCGCACGAAGGCGTTCTACCGCGAGTTGCAGAACGTCAAGAACCGAGGCGGGCGCATCGTGAACACGGGGACCCCGTGGCACAAGGATGACGCCTTCTCGCTCATGCCAGAGCCACAGCGCTACACGCCAGCTGACACTGGCCTTATCACGCCTGAAGAGCTTAGGGCGCTGAAGGCGAGCATGACGCGCTCGCTGTTAGCCGCCAACTACGAGCTGCGGCACGTCGCGGACGAGGGCGCGGTCTTCCAGGGCGAACCTGGGGAGTTCTTCGACCCCGCGCTGCTGCGCGACGGCGTGATGCACGTCGATGCGGCCTACGGAGGCCCGGACGGCACTGCGGTCACGTGCATCCAGTGGCACGACGGGGCGCCCTACGTCCACGGGATGCTGTGGCCCGAGACGCACGTCGACAGATGCATGGACGCCATCTGCGAGATGCACGGGCGGCTCATGCTGGGCGCGGTCCACATGGAGCGCAACGCCGACAAGGGCTACCTGGCCGAGCAGTTCCGCAAGCGCGGATTGACGGTGCAGACGTACCAGGAGACGCAGAACAAGCACATCAAGATCACGACGCACGCGCGCGGCGCCTGGCCCAGGCTCAAGAAGCTCGACGACGGGTCGGATGCGTCGGCCGCGTACTGGTCCGAGGTCATGGACTACACGGACGCCGCGCCGCACGACGACGCGCCCGATTCGCTGGCCTGCGCCATCAGGCTGCGCGGGAAGGCCGTGAAGGTCCATCTATTCAAGGGAGGCATCTGATGCAGAGATTCACGGGGTTCCGCGTCCCCGTCGGGACCGAGCCGACGGCGCGGAAGGTCACCGAGCTTCTGTACGAGTACCGCAGCGCCTACGCGCCGCGCTTCGAGTGGCTGCGCGACATGTACGAGGGCGACCACGGTATCCTGCACCGCCCCGCAAAGCCCGCGTTCAAGCCCGACAACCGCCTCGTCGCGAACTACGCCAAGCAGATCGTGGACACCATGACGGGTTACTTCCTGGGAATCCCCGTGAGCCTGGTCGGAGACGACGAACGCGAGCTTGGGGAGCTTGAGGCGTGGGGTGCGGAGAACTGCGCGGACGACCTCGATGCGGAGCTGTCTAAGACGGCATCCATCTACGGCGTCGCCTACGAGGTCTTGTGGAGAGACGCCGACGCGAGGCCGCATAGCTCGATCGCGACGCCGCTTGAGTGCTTCGCCGTGTACGGCGACACCGTGGCGCGCCCGATGCTGTGGGCGGTGCGCTTCTGGACCGACGGCGACAACACCCTAAAGGGAACCGTCTACGCGCCCTCGGAGGAGATTCCTTTCGAGGAGGTCGGCGGTCGGATCGTGTACGGGGACGCGGCGCCGCACGGATTCCCCGGCATCCCCGTCGTCGAGTACGTGGGCAACGAGGAGCGGACGGGGCTTTTCGAGGGCGTTGCATCGCTTATCGAGGCGCACGACGACGCGCTTTCAGAGAAGGCCAACGACGTCGATTACTACGCCGACGCCTACCTGAGCGTCCTCGGAGCCGAGATAGACGAGCAGACGCTGAAGAGCCTGCGCGACTCGCGCATCATCAACCTGGCTGGCATGGACGGCGCGCCCGTCTCGGTGCAGTTCCTGGCCAAGCCCGAGAGCGACGCCACGCAGGAGCACCTTATCGACCGCCTCGAACGCCTCATCTTCGAGCAGGCGATGGTGGCGGACGTGTCCTCGGAGGACTTCGGCACCGCGTCGGGCATCGCCATCCGTTACCGCCTTCAGGCCATGAGCAACCTTGCGGCGACGATGGAGCGCAAGTTCAGGCGCGGCTTGCGCGAGCGCTGGCGGCTGCTGCTGGGCTACGCGGGGACGACTGGCGTCGATCCGACCGCGTGGGCGCGAATCACTCCCGCCTTCACGCGCAACGTGCCCGCGAACCTCGTCGAGGAGGCGCAGGTGGCCGCTCAGCTGTCTGGCATCGTCTCGGAGCAGACGCAGCTCGCGGTGCTGTCGTGCGTGGACAGCCCCAAGGACGAGGCGGAGCGCAAGCGCGACGAGGAAGCTGAGCGCGCCGAGCAGATCACGTGGCCGAGGGGTGACGCATGGGAAGCTACTGGCAGCGAAGGCGAGCAAGAGCCGATGCCCGCCTAGGCAAGGCGGAGCGGGACGTTGCGAAGCGTGCCGAGGCGTTCTACCGCGACGAGCTCAAGGGGCTTGAGAAGGAGATTGCGGCCTTCTACGCCGAGTTCCCAGAGGGACAGGTTGACGCGTACCGTGAGGCCTTCAAGAAGCTCTCAGCCGACGAGGAGCGGATGCTATGGGAGGACTGCGACCGATTCGCGGCGGAGCACCCCGAGCGCGCGTGGATGGTGCCGGTGCGAAAGGGCATCTACCGCCTGACACGGCTTGAGGGCTTGCAGCAGTCGGCGCGGCTGGGGCTTGCGAAGGCGACCGCGAAGACCGAAGGGCTTCTAAAGGGGCATTTCGAGCAGGCAGCGCGCGAGGCGGCTAAAGCGGTTGCCGACACCATGGGCTTCGACTTCTACGACGACGGCGCTGTCAGGCGCTTCGTGGGAACCAAGTGGGCTGACGGGAAGAGCTTCAGCGAGCGCATATGGGACAACACGGTGAAGCTCGCTGAATACGTCAGCGGTGACATGGCAAAGGCTCTCGCGCGCGGAGACAGCTACGCGAAGCTGCGCGACGAGATCGCGCGGCGCTTCGTGGGCCAGTCCGTATCGAACATCATGCGCGTCGTCCAGACCGAGGGCACCTACGTATCGCGGCAGGTGCAGGGCGAGGAGATGCGCAGGGCTGGATTCGATGCGTACTACATCGACAGCGTCGAGGACAAGCACACGTGCGACACGTGCAAGAAGATCTCGACGCTCAGCCACGAAGGGGGCTTCCGCTTCGAGGACGCCAAGCCCGGCGAGAACTACCCGCCCCTGCACCCGAGGTGCCGGTGCGAAATTAACCCCGCAGTCGACGACTGGGCGGAATGGATCATGAGTGCCCCCGACGGAGGGCGCGAGCGGGCCGCCAGGCGGTTCGGCATGAAGGGGTGACGCATATGCGAAGCGCGACCGTTTTCACGCAGCCTGGGTGCGGGCCGTGCAGGGCAGTCCTTCGCGACGTCGTCCCTCGCCTCGAGGCTGCGGGGTTGGACGTCGAGGTCGTGGACCTTCACGACAGGCCGTGCTACGCGCGGGCCTTCGGCATCGACGTCGCGCCGACCATCATCGCGCACGACGGGGACGGGCACCGCATCAGGTGCAGGGGCTACCCGTGCGAGGAGGCCATACGCGCCATGTGCGCGGACAGATACGAGTGATTTGGGGGCGGGGACGCCCCCTTTTCATATGCGACCGGGCTGGGAAGTCGTTAAAAGCACAGGGAAGCATGGGTGGAGCCGCCGACCCGAAACAGGTGGGGAAACGAGGTTCTGATGGCAGACGAGAAG
>USLT01000081.1 GCA_900555585.1 uncultured Collinsella sp. | reverse complement strand
CCAGAGGGCATGCGCTCATGAGTACCACGAGAGAATGGACCCAACCATGTGGAACGGTCGAACACCAAAGGGGGCGAAGCGCCCGCTCGCAGTCGCCGCCGCAGCGGTGCTGACGGCGTCCGTCGCACTGCCGGGCGTGGGCTGGGCGGCATCGCGCATCGCCGATGCCGCCGACGTCACGGTGAGCGCGGTGACGCTGGGTAACCCGCTGCGCCTGCGCTACGACGAGTCCGCGTCGGCGGCCGGCGACGCCGCGGGCGACGTGTGGGAGAAGCGCACGCTGCCCATCGGCAACGGCGACATGGGCGCCAACGTGTACGGCGAGGTGCAGACCGAGCACCTCACCTTCAACGAGAAGACGCTGTGGACGGGCGGACCCAGCGATTCCCGCAAGAATTACAACGGCGGCAACAACGTCGAGAAGGGCGATGGCGGCCGCACGGTCAAGCGCATCCAGCGGCTTTTCGCCGAGGGCAAGAACGAAGAGGCCGCGCGCATGTGCGACCAGCTCATCGGCGACCGGTCGGGCTATGGAGCCTACCAGGCATGGGGCGATATCTACCTCAAGCACACCGATGTGAAGGCGTCCGGCGCCACGGGTTACGAGCGCTCCCTCGACCTGCGCACGGGCGTCGCCGGCGTCGAGTTCGAGCAGGGCGGCAAGCGCTTCTCGCGCGAGTTCTTCGCCAGCCATCCCGACAAGGTGCTGGTGGGCCGCCTCGAGGCGGCCGGCGAGGCCGGCGTGAACGTGGAGATCAGCTTCCCCTCCAAGCAGCCGGGCGCGCGCGTCCAGGCTTCGGGCGACCAGATCACCATGACGGGCCAGGTGCAGGACAACCAGCTGCAGTACGCCTCGGTGCTCAAGGTGGTCGCAACCGGCGGTAGCGTGAAGGCCCGGGGCGACAAGCTCGTGGTGTCCGGTGCCGACGACCTCACGTTCTACGTCGCTGCGGCTACGGACTACAAGAACGACTATCCCGTGTACCGCACGGGCGAGAAGGCCGACGCCCTGCTCGCACGCGTCCAGAAGACGGCCGACGACGCGGCCGGGCGCGGCTACGACGCCGTGCGCGCCGCGCACGTCGAGGACTTCTCCGCGCTCATGGACCGCGTCGAGCTCGACCTGGGCTTCGACGGCGCGGTGTCCGACCGCATGACCGACGACCTGCTGGCCGCTTATCGCGACGGCTCGGCTAGCGCCGCCGAGCGCCGCCAGCTCGAGACCGTGCTCTTCCAGTACGGCCGCTACCTCACGCTGGGCTCCTCGCGCGAGGACTCGCAGCTGCCCAGCAACCTGCAGGGCGTGTGGAACGACAGCAACGCGCCCATGTGGGCTTCGGACTACCACATGAACGTCAACCTGCAGATGAACTACTGGCCCACGTACTCGACGAACCTGGCCGAGTGCGCCACGCCCCTCATCTCCTATGTCGATTCGCTGCGCGAGCCCGGTCGCGTGACCGCCGCCGTCTATGCCGGCGTCTCCACACCCGAGGGCGATACGCAGGGCCAGGGCTTCATGGCCCATACGCAGAACACGCCCTTCGGCTGGACCTGCCCCGGTTGGGAGTTCCAGTGGGGCTGGTCGCCCGCGGCCGTGCCCTGGATCCTCCAGAACGTCTACGACGCCTACCGCTACAGCGGCGACGTCGAGCTGCTGCGCCGCGACATCTATCCCGCCCTGCGCGAGGAGGCCCAGCTCTACAGCAAGACGCTCATCAAGGACGAGGACGGCAAGTACATCTCGTCCCCCGCGTATTCTCCCGAGCAGGGGCCGCGTACCGCTACCAACACCTATGAGCAGGTGCTCGTGTGGCAGCTGTTCCACGATGCCATCGAGGCCGGCAAGCTGGTGGGTGAGGACGAGGCCGTGCTCGCCGTGTGGCAGGACCGCTTCGACAACCTGCGCCAGCCCATCGAGATCGGCGCCGACGGCCAGATCAAGGAATGGTACATCGAGGAGAAGTTCAACAAGGATGCCGCCGGCAACACGCTGGGCGAAGGCTACAACCACCGCCACATCTCGCACATGCTGGGCCTGTTCCCCGGAACCCTCGTGTCCCAGGATACGCCCGAGTGGTTCGAGGCCGCCCGCACGTCCATGAACCTGCGCACCGACTCCAGCACCGGCTGGGGCATGGGTCAGCGCATCAACACATGGGCGCACCTGCGCGACGGAGACCGCGCGCTCAAGCTCATCGGCGACCTGTTCCGCAGCGGCATCTACCCCAACCTGTGGGACACACACCCGCCGTTCCAGATCGACGGCAACTTCGGCGCCACCTCGGGTATCGCCGAGATGCTGCTCCAGAGTTCCGGCGGCTACATCGACCTGCTGCCCGCCCTTCCGCGCGACTGGGACCACGGCAGCGTGTCGGGCCTGGTGGCGCGCGGCGACTTCGAGGTGTCCATGGAGTGGGCCGCGGGTAAGCTCGTGACCGCCGATATCGCCTCGCGCGATGGCGGCGTGGCCACGGTGAACGTGAAGGACGCGGCGCTCGCTACCGTGACCGACGCTTCCGGCGCGCCCGTTGCCGTGAAGGCCATCGCCGCCGACCGCATCAGCTTCGAGACCGAGGCCGGTGCCACCTACCGCATCTCGCAGATCCCGTCCGTCGAGCGCCCCGCGGCCCCGCAGAACGTGGCCGTCGCCCGCACGGGCGAGGATCAGGCTATGGTGAGCTGGGACGCCGTTGCCGAGGGTGCGACCTATATCGTCGAGCGCCGTGTGGCTAACGGCGATTGGACGCCCGCGGGCAACGCGCTTGCCGCCACGAAGTTGGTGGACGATGCCTGCCCGACGGGCTTCGGCGTGGTCGAGTACCGCGTGACGGCCATCGTGGCCGGCCTTCGCGGCGACGCGAGCGCTTCCGTGGCGCTGCCCGAGGTGCCCGCCGTGTGCGAGACCCTGGGCCGCGTGGACGACCAGGATCCGGCCGTGGCCTATAGCGGCGCTTGGGCCAACTGGAACAACACCACCGACGGCAACTATGCCGACACCATCAAGTACCTGCAGAACCCCACGGGTACCGAGACCGCCAGCCTCACCTTCCGCGGCACGGGCATCGAGGTTATCACCGTGACCAACAACGACCGCGGCTACTACGAGGTGAGCATCGACGGCAAGGTCGTCGCCGAGCGCGTCGACACCTATTCCGCCGGTCCCGTGCGCCAGAAGACCGTCTATTCCAAGACGGATCTGGAGCCCGGCGTGCACACCATCGTGCTGCGCGCCACCGGTGCCAAGAACAGCGCCTCGTCGCTTGCCAAGGTCGAGCTCGATGCGTTCAACGTGATCGATGCGTCGGCCAAGCCGGTGACGGGTGTGACCGTGCGCTCCGCCAACGGCATGACCACCCTGGCTCGCAGCGCCTCGACACTGCAGATGGTGGCCGACATCAAGCCCGCCGATGCCCGCGCGGCCGACCTGAGCTGGTCGGTGGCGCCCAAGAGCGGCAGCGCGACGGGCGCTATCACCGCCGACGGCCTGCTGACTGCGCAGGGCGAGGGCGTGCTCACGGTGACCGCCGCATGCGGTGACGCGTCCGCCTCGATCGACATCACGGTGGCGCCCGCGGGCACCGTGTCCACGGCGGTCGAGGACTGCAAGGGCACCCCGCCGGTGGATGCCCGCGGCACCCTCAACGACGACCCGCGCCTTACCTGGACGGGTGGCTGGTACAGCTGGGGCGAGGCCGGGCACCACGGCGGCTCCAAGGGAGAGAGCAACGCGTTGGGCGATTCCGTGACGCTGCGATTCGACGGCACGGGTATCCGCGTGTACTCCGCGCGCAACGACGACAACGTGGCCTTCAAGGTCGAGTTGGATGGCGCGGTCGTGGAGGAGGCCCTGTCGCTGGGCGGCGCCGATCAGAAGAACGTGAAAGTCTTCGAGAAACTCGGTCTGGAAAACGGGCCGCATGCCATCACGCTCACCTCGGTCGCCCGCGCCGGCGCGGGCCAGAACAAGTCCAACGTGGACTGGTTCGAGGTCATCGCCCCCAGCGACGCCGCCGATAAGACGGAGCTCCAGGCGCAGATCGAGGCCGGAGCCGGTCTGCTCGAGGGCGCCTACACGCCCAAGAGCTGGGACGTCTACGCCAAGGCGCTCGACGCCGCGGTGAAGGCCATGAACGATTCCAAGACCACCTCGCAGGTGGCGGCCGAGCGCGCGGCGGCCCTGAAGGACGCTCGCGAACAGCTCGTCGAGGTGGATGACGCATCCATCGAGGTGGACGCCGCGGCTAAGATCAGCTTCCGCGCGGTCGAGTCCCGTGCCGTGTTTGCCACCTGGGGCGCGGCGAGCTACCGCGTGCGCGTCTACCAGGCGCGCGCCGAGGGAGAGCCCGCGGCCGAGCTCGTGGTCGACGGCGCCGCCGCGCGTGCGAAGGGCCTGTCGCCCGAGACCGCGTACGTGCTGCGCGTGGATGCCCGCAACGCTCAGGGTCGTGTGGTAAAGCGCATCGAGGGCACCTTCGACACCTTGCCGTCGGCGTCCGCGGATGCCCTGGCGGCGCCGACCAACCTCGCCGTGAAGTGCAGCGCCGAGGCGGGCAAGGCCCTGCTCACCTGGGATGCCGTCGAGGGCGCCGCGCGCTACCGCGTCTATGTGAACGGCGTCGAGCGCGGCGTTTCGCAGACCGCTTCGGTCGAGTTGTCCGGCCTGCAGGAGGGCATGCTGTACTCGGTGAAGGTCGTGGCCGGCACCGATGATGGCGCGATGTCCCTGCCGGGTGCGCTCGCGTTTACCTACGACGGTCCGCAGCAGCCCGACCCCGAGCCGGAGCCGAACCCGGGCCCGAAGCCCGACCCCGACCCCGAGCCGAATCCGGATC
>USLT01000080.1 GCA_900555585.1 uncultured Collinsella sp. | reverse complement strand
GGCAACCTCACCTACATCCAGGTCTTCAAGGCCAAGGAATACCAGAGCATGCCGTTCAACAACCACACGATCATGCGCTCCGCCTACGTCAAGCGAGGTTCCATCTTCACCTCCGACGGCGTCACGCTCGCGGAGTCAGTGCAGCAGGAAGACGGCACCTTCACGCGCTCGCATCCCAACGGGGGCCTGGCGGCGCACGCCGTGGGCTACTACTCGTCCCAGTATGGCCAGACCGGAGTCGAGGCCACCATGAACGAGACCCTGACCGGCGCCAAGGATTACTCCAGCTGGGCTAACGCCGTGGCTTCGCTCGCGGGCATCACCCAGCCCGGCAACTCGGTCAAGCTCACCATCGACTCGACCATCCAGCGCGCCGCGGAGGACGCCCTCTCCGGAATGAAGGGCGCGATCGTCGTGCTCGACCCGCGCACGGGCGCCGTGCTCGCCTGGGCGAGCGCCCCGGGATACAACCCCGACGACGTCGAGGCCGCGCTGAACGGCGGCGAGGAAAGCGGCGTCTCGCTCTACGACCGCGCGACCCAGGCCCTCTATACCCCGGGCTCGACCTTCAAGGTGATCACGCTCGCGGGCGCCCTCGACAACGGAACCGCGAGCCTGGAGGAGGACTTCAAGTCCCCGAGCTCGATGGAGATCGGAAACGCCGACGTCATCAACGTCGATAACACGGACTTCGGCACCATCTCGCTGCGCCGCGCGTTCGCGGTGTCCTCGAACGTCGTCTTCGGCCAGGTGGCCACCGAGATGGGCGCCGACGCGATGGCCCAGTACTGCCGCGCCTTCGGCTATGGCGAGAAACTCGGCCAGGACTTCTCGACCGAGCCCTCCATCATGGCCGACCCAGCCGAGATGACCGAATGGGAGCTCGCATGGGCGGGCGCCGGCCAGCCGGTCGGACAAGGGCACACCCCCGGTCCCCAGACGACCATCATGCAAAACGCCGTCATGGCGGCGGCCATCGCAAACGACGGCATCGTGATGGACCCCTTCGTCGTCGCGCAGACCCTCTCCCCCGAGGGCACCGTCATCAAGACCACCCAGCCCCGCTCGCTCGGCCAGGCCGTCAGCGCCAGCACCGCGAGCCAGGTGAAGGAATCGATGCTCGACGTCGTCCAGTCCGGCTCGGGCAGCGCCGCCGCGGTGCCCGGGGTCCGCGTCGCCGGCAAGACCGGTACGGCCGAGACCGGATCGCATGTCAACTCGGTTTTTGTTGGATTCGCGCCCTACGACAGCCCCACGGTGGCTGTCTCGATTATGCTTGAGGACTACGACGCGCACGAGGTGAAGGCGGCGGCCGTCGCCAGCCGCATCATCCGCGCCGCCCTCGAGGCCCAGGGGCTGTGATAGGCATGCCGGGATAGAACTTACAACACACGCTTGCTGCGAAGCGCAACCATCGCAGGATCGAAGTCGCACGCGCCCATCAGAAATGAGGAGTAAAGGAAATGGAAGAACAGCGGGTTCTGGGAGGACGCTACCTTCTGAAGGACAAGGTCGGCAACGGAGGCATGGCCACCGTGTACCGCGCTCAGGACCAGGTGCTCAACCGCACCGTGGCCGTCAAGATCATGCTGCCGCAATATGCGGGCGATGCCACGTTCGCCGCGCGCTTCAAGCAGGAGGCGCAGGCGGCCGCCGGTCTGCAGAGCCCGTATATCGTCGGCGTCTACGACTGGGGCAAGGACGGCGACACCTACTTCATCGTCATGGAGTACCTCCGCGGCACCGACCTCAAGAGCGGCATCCGCAGCCACGGCGCCCTCGACCCCAAGAAGGTAGCCCAGATCGGCTCGCAGATCTGCGCCGCGCTCACCGTCGCGCACCGCCACGAGATCGTTCACCGCGACATCAAGCCGCAAAACATCATGGTCCAGCCCGACGGCAACATCAAGGTCATGGACTTCGGCATCGCGCGCGCCAAGAACAGCCATCTCACCCAGGACAACAACGTCCTGGGCACCGCGCACTACGTCAGCCCCGAGCAGACCCGCGGACAGGACCTCGGTCCCACCAGCGACATCTACTCCCTCGGCGTCGTGATGTACGAGTGCGCCACCGGGCGCGTACCCTTCGACGGCGACGACGCCATATCCGTCGCGCTCAAGCAGGTCAATGAGCTTCCCGTCCCGCCGTCGCAGGTGAACCCCGGCGTCGACCCCACCCTCGAGCGTATCATCCTGCGCTGCATGGAGAAGGACGCCGCCAACCGCTTCCAGAGCGCCGAGGAGCTGCGCCAGGCCCTCAACTCCTACCTCTCGGGCCGCGCCGTGGACGTCCCCGAGCCCACGCGCGTCATCGGCGCCGCCGGCATGGGCGCCACCGAGACCCGCGTGATGCCCGATGCCACCCAGGCCATGGCCCGTCCGATGGGTGCGGGCCAGACCGCCGCGCAGAAGATCCCGCAGACCGGCGTCCGCTCCTCCTCCAACAGCGCCTTCGAGGAGGAGAAGCAGGGCTTGGGCCGCGGCAAGATCGCCGCGATCGTGATCGGCATCGTCGCCGCGATCGGTCTCGCGTTCTTCGCCTTCAACTCCTTCCTTTCCGGCGGCGGCAAGACCGTCGAGGTCATCGACGTCATCGGTTGGGAGCAGGAGGCCGCCGTCAGCAGCCTCAAGGATGCCGGCTTCTCGAAGTTCGATATCACCCAGGAGTTCAACGACGAGCAGGACGAGGGCAAGGTCTGCGACCAGTCGCCCGATGGCGGCAAGACCGCCCGCACCACCGACACCATCCATCTCGTGATCTCGAAGGGCAAGAAGCCCGCCGAGACCACGAAGGTCCCCACCCTCACCGGCCTGACGGAAGACGAGGCGGAGAAGGCCCTCTCCCAGGCCAAGCTCAAGGGCAAGGCGATCGAGGAGGCCAACGAGGCTGAAGAGGGAACGGTCTTCGAGCAGATGACCGATGCCGGTACCGAGGTCGAGACCGACACCGTCATCGAGTACAAGGTCTCCACCGGACCCGACACCACCTCCGTCCCCTCGCTCGACGGCATGACCAAGAACCAGGCCAACAAGGCCCTCGACGAGGCCGGCTTCGGCGTCATCTTCCAGGAGGGCTTCAGCGACACCGTCGAGAAGGGCTACGTCATCAGCTGGAATCCCAGCGGCAAGCAGGAGCCCGGCGCCCAGATCACCGTCGTCATCTCGCTTGGCAAGGAGCCCGAGCCCGAGGGCGTCGACGTCGACTCGCTGAACCTCGTCGGCATGAGCCAGTCCGATGCCGACAAGGCGGTTCGCAACGCCAAGCTGCGCATCAACGTCGTCGAGGAAGCGAGCTCCTCGGTCCCCAAGGGCAAGGTCATCCGCTACACTCCCACCGGCGTCCAGCCCGAGGGCACCACAGTATGGGTCTACGTCTCCTCGGGCCCGCAGGAGGAGCAGGAGTAGGGTCGCCGCACGACGGCGCCCCCAACCGATCACCACGCAAAAGCCTCCCGAGAGCACGCGCCCTCGGGAGGCTTTTTCATGAACGATGAGACGGGCGCGGCGGCCCGGTGGTCGAGCTCGCGATCCCCCTACAGGTCGTAGCCCTGCTTGATCTCGGCCACGAAGCGCTCGACGTCCTTATAGCGAGAGCCCTCGAGGCGGATGACGCGCTCGAACTCCTTGATGGTGTAGTACAGGACGGGGACACCGTGCTCCTTCTTCAGGCGCAGCGCGGAAACCTTCGCCCAGGGATAGCGCACGCCGTCGAGGTAGATCCCCTGGCGACCGACGCCGTTGCGCACCACCGCCATGAAGATGGCGAACGCGAGGATGACGCAACCCAGGGCGATCTGCTGGAGCCCCTGACCGTTGATCGCGTAGTTGACGATAGAGCCCGCGATGAGCAGAAGCGACAGCGCATAGGCCCACTTGCCGCGCTCGATCTGGAACACAAGGGATCGTCGCTGCTCGAAGATCGTCCATAACGTATAGACCATGAGCACCGCGCCGATGATGAACAAGACGGGCGTAACCAACCCGTCGCCGAGGAATGGATTCATACCAGCAATCATCTCCTTCGTCACGCTGATGCCAGCAACTCGTCAATATAGCATGACCACGCGTTTCCACGCGTCCCGCGCCTCCGTTTTGCGCTATCGTGAAGACACTATCGAGAAAGGAAGCGCGCCGCATGAGCACCGTCCCCACTGAAGAAGAACGCGACATGGACATGATGCCCGGCGAGGGCACCGATGCCGCATCTCGCGCCGAGCGCCGGGCCTGGCGCGAGCGCCTCAACGACAAGGCGGCCCGCCAAACCCTGATCGGCGTCATCGCGACGCTTCTCGGCGGATCCTTCTGGGGCTTCTCCGGCACCTCCGCGAGCTTCCTGTTCGAGAACTACCAGATCGACACGATGTGGCTGATGTGCGTCCGCCAGATCGGCGCGGGAGCCATCTTCATGGTCGTCGCCCTCCTCTTCGACCGCAAGCGCCTGTTCAAGCTGTTCACGACGCCGCGGCACCTCGTCACGCTCGCGGGACTCGCGATCTTCGGCGTGTATTTCAACCAGCTCTTCTACCTGCTGGCGGTCAAGTACACCAACGCGGGCACCGCCACCGTCCTGCAATGCCTCCAGCTCGTCCTCATCATGGGCTACACCTGCCTGACCTGCCGGCGCGCACCGCGGGCGCGCGAGCTCGCGGGACTCGTCCTCGCCTTCGCGGGCACCTTCTTCATCGCCACGGGTGGAGACCCCACCAGGCTCGCCATCCCGCCGATCGGTCTCGCCGTAGGTCTCCTTGCTGCGGTGGGCGCTGCCTGCATGTCCATCATCCCGACTAAGATCCTGCCCATCTACGGATCCTCGATCGTGACCGGCAGCGCGATGTTCGTCTCAGGC
>USLT01000079.1 GCA_900555585.1 uncultured Collinsella sp. | reverse complement strand
TGTCCTACGGCGGTTCCCTCGCCCGCACCGAGGCGACGGGATACGGCCTCGTGTACTTCGTCGACGAGCACCTCAAGTGCCATGGGGACTCCTTCGGGGACAAGACGGTCGTCGTGCACGGTTCCGGCAACGTTGCCATCTACGCCATCCAGAAGGCCACGGAGCTCGGCGGCCGCGTCGTCGCCGCCTCCGACACCAAGGGCTGGATCGAGGACCCGTCGGGCATCGACTACAAGGTTCTCGAGGACATCTACAACAAGAAGCGCTCCGGCAACGATCGCGGCGTGAGCCTGGCGCTCTATACCGAGCACAGCTCCACCGCCGTCTGGCACGAGGGCGACGGCCGCGGCGTGTGGCAGGTCCCCTGCGACATCGCGCTGCCCTGCGCCCGCGAGAACACGCTCCTGCTCGAGGACGCCCGGGCCCTCGTGGCGGGCGGCTGCAAGGTCGTGGGAGAGGGCGCCAACATGCCCACCACCACCGAGGCGACCAACTACCTCATCGAGAACGGCGTCGCCTTCATGCCCGGCAAGGCTGCCAACGCCGGCGGCGTGGCAACCTCCGGCCTCGAGATGTCCCAGAACGCCGAGCACCTGTCTTGGAGCTTCGAGGAGGTCGACTCCAAGCTCGAGGGCATCATGCGGGGCATCTACCACGCATGCGAGGACGCCGCCAGGGAGTACGGCTTCGAGGGCAACTACGTCGTGGGCGCCAACATCGCCGGCTTCAAGAAGGTCGCCGACGCGATGATGGCCCAGGGCGTCTGCTAGCCATCGCGAGATCGAGGAGGGCGCCTCGGCTCGACATCGCAGCGGTTCCGCGTACGGGGCCGCTGCTTTTTACATGTAGACCCTTGATGTGCAGGCGGCGTGACAGCGGGAAACGCCTTGGGCGTCGCCATGCATGAGCCGCGACCATCTGTAGGCTGTGTCAATGCGCGGGCGTGGCGGAATTGGTAGACGCGCTGGGTTTAGGTTCCAGTGGGATTCCCGTGAAGGTTCGAGTCCTTTCGCCCGCACCATTCGACGCGAGACCTGTAGTCAACGATGGGAGGGTCGGCGCCCGTTAAACGCCGACGGTTTCAGAGGAGGAACGTTGAACATCACTTCTGACGTGAAGGACGCAAAGCTCACCGCCACGGTCACCATCCCCGCGGCCGACGTCGCCGCCATCAAGAAGGCGTATAAGGCTGCCGCCAAGCAGTACCGCTTCCCGGGCTTCCGTCCCGGCAAGGCCCCCCGCGCCGTCATCGACAGCATGCTCGGCTCCGAGGCCATGCTCGCCCAGGCGACCAACGACCTGCTCGGCTCCAACGAGCCCGCCGTCCTCAACGAGCTGGACATCGTCCCCGTCAAGGAGGGCAAGTACGAGGATATCGACCTCGCCCGCGATGGCCAGGACTACACCTACACCGTCGAGTTCACCCTGCGTCCCTCCGCCGGCCTCTCCTCTTATGAGCCCGTCGAGATCGAGATGCCCCCTGCGGAGGTCACCGAGGCCGAGATCGACTCCCAGGTCGATATGCTCATGACCTACAACTCCACCTTCGAGGACGTCGAGCGCGGCATCGAGGACGCCGACTACGTCACCCTCGACATCGAGAACGTCAAGAACGCCGAGGCGCTCGCCGGCGAGGGCCGCATGTTCGCCATGGGCTCCGGCTCCCTGCCCGTCGAGTTCTCCGAGGGCCTCAAGGGCCTGAAGGTCGGCGAGGAGAAGGAGATCTCCTGGACCCCCGAGGGCGCCGAGGAGGCCTCCTGCAAGGTCGTCGTCAAGGCCGTCAAGGAGCGCAAGGTCCCCGAGCTGACCGACGAGTTCGTCAAGGAGTCCTTCGGCTTCGATAGCGTCGAGGCCATGCGCGACGCCATCAAGCTCGAGGTCGAGGCCGACAAGAGCTCCAAGCTCCCCGGTCTCAAGGAGAACCGCGCCGTCGCCGCCCTCGCCGAGCGCCTCGAGCTCGAGAGCGTCGATGACGACTACGAGCAGTCCGTCTTCTCCGAGCTCGGCCAGAACTTCCTGCAGAACCTCTCCGCTCGCGGCATGACCCTCGACGGCTGGCTGTCCGCCAACGGCCTCACCTCCGAGGCCTTCATCGCCGACCTGCATAAGCAGGCCATCGACGTCGCCCGCGAGTCCCTCGCCCTCGACGCGCTCGCCCGCGAGCTCAAGATCGAGGTCACCGACGAGGACGTCGACGCCGAGTTCAAGAACGCCGGCATCGAGGACGTCGAGGCCTCCAAGGCCCAGTTCGTTGCCGAGGGCCGCATGCCCGCCGTCCGCGACTCCATCCGTCGCTCCAAGGCCGTCGACTGGCTGGTCGAGAACGCCAAGGTGACCGAGGTCGACGAGTACGCCAAGGCCGCTGCCGAGAAGGACGCCGAGTAGGCTGCTCCCGGATTCGGGTAAAGTACAATACCGGGTAACACCGGATAACCTCGTACGGTGCAACGATTTTTCGCGATGCGAGATCGTGGCACCGTACGCTTGTCTTATTCACAATGGAAAGGGGAGAGCATGATTCAGAGGATCGATTCCGCTCTTGTTCCGTATGTCATCGAGCAGACGCCTCGTGGCGAGCGCAGCTACGACATCTACTCGCGCCTGCTGAACGATCGCATTATCTTCCTTGGCGAAGAGATCAACTCGGTTACGGCGAACCTCGTCATCGCCCAGCTTCTCCACCTGGAGAGCCAGGACGCCGACAAGGACATCTCGCTCTACATCAACTCGCCCGGCGGCGAGGTCTACTCCGGTCTCGCGATCCTGGACACGATGAACTACATCAAGCCCCAGGTCTCCACCATCTGCGTCGGCATGGCCGCCTCCATGGCAGCGGTTCTGCTCGCCAGCGGCGCCAAGGGAAAGCGCTTCTGCCTGCCCAACTCCATCGTGATGATCCACCAGCCGAGCGGTGGCGCCCAGGGCCAGCAGACCGAGATCGAGATCGCCGCGCGCGAGATCCGCGAGACCCGTCGCACCCTCAACCAGATCCTCGCCGACGCGACCGGCCAGCCCTTCGAGAAGGTCGAGGCCGACACCGAGCGCGATAACTACATGCGCGCCCAGGCCGCCCTCGAGTACGGTCTCGTTGACCGCATCGTCTCCTCCCGCCTCGATGCCGCGAAAGAGAGCAACGCGTAATGGCTGATACCCCCAACGAGATGCACGGCGGCGAGGTCGTTCGCTGCTCGTTTTGCGGAAAGACCCAGGACCAGGTGCGCAAGCTGGTAAAGGGTCCGAGCAACACCTTCATCTGCGACGAATGCGTCGAGGCTTGCACCGAGATCCTCGAGGAATCTCTCGCCCAGGACTTCATGGCCTCGCATTACGGCATGCCCGGAACCCAGATGCCCGATGAGTTCGGGATCGAGGAGTCCGAGCCCATGGACTCCCGCGAGGTCGCCTCTCAGCTGATTCGCCGCGTCCCGACCCCGCACGAGATCTACGACGAGCTCTCGCGCTACGTCATGGGCCAGGAAGAGGCCAAGCGCGCGATGTCCGTCGCGGTCTACAACCATTACCGCCGCGTCCTCGAGGGCGACGCCTCGGCGCACGAGTCCAACGCAGTCAGGGGCGACCGCTCGCCGCTCGGCTCCCATGCCGCGGGATCCGTCGACGACCTGCAGGACGTCGAGCTCGCCAAGAGCAATATCTTGCTGCTCGGTCCCACGGGCACGGGCAAGACGCTGCTCGCCCAGACGCTCGCCCGCATCCTCGAGGTGCCCTTCGCCATCGCGGACGCCACCGCGCTCACCGAGGCCGGCTACGTCGGCGAGGATGTCGAGAACATCCTGCTCAAGCTGATAACCGCCGCCGACGGCGATATCGACCGCGCGCAGATCGGCATCATCTACGTCGACGAGATCGATAAGATCGCGCGCAAGGCGGAGAACCTCTCCATCACGCGCGACGTCTCCGGCGAGGGCGTCCAACAGGCCCTCCTCAAGATCCTCGAGGGAACGGTCGCAAGCGTGCCGCCCACCGGCGGGCGCAAGCACCCCCAGCAGGAGCTGCTCCAGATCGACACGACCAACATCCTGTTCATCTGCGGCGGTGCATTCGTTGGCCTCGACAAGATCATCTCCGATCGCGTCGGTAACAAGGGCGTCGGCTTCAACTCCGAGATCGCCGGCCCCACGAGCGCCGACGAGAACGACCTGCTCCGCCAGGTCCTTCCCCAGGACCTCAACGCCTTCGGCATGATCCCCGAGTTCATCGGCCGTACCCCGGTCATCACCCAGACCCGTGCCCTGGACGAGGACGACCTGGTCCAGATCCTCACGGGCCCGCGCAACGCGATCACCAAGCAGTACCGCCGCATGTTCCAGCTCGAGGATGTCGAGCTTGAGTTCGAGCCCGAGGCGCTGCACGAGATCGCGCACAAGGCGCTCGAGCGCAAGACCGGCGCCCGCGGCCTGCGGTCGATCTGCGAGGAGCTCTTGCAGCAGACCATGTTCGACCTCCCCAGCGAGGAGAACGTCGCCAAGGTCGTCGTGACCGCGGCCGCAGCCCGCGGCGAGGAGCAGCCCCGTCGCGTCTTCAAGACGGCCGATGCCGCGCCCGCCTCTGACGAGCTCGACCTCGACTAGGGACGCCGCCCCGACCCTCATCCACCAAACGCCCTCGCGGAGCGCTGGCTCCGCTCGAGTATGTAACAGGAGCACCCATGGCAGAAGAGATGTCCAAGACGTACGACCCGTCGGTCAGCGAGCCGGCGATCCTCCAGAAGTGGCTCGACGGCGGTTACTACAAGCGCCGCGAGGGGGTCGGTGACTGCACCGTCACCATCCCGCCGCCCAACGTCACCGGCATCCTGCACATGGGCCATGCCACCGACGACTCCATCCAGGACGCCATCGTCCGCA
>USLT01000078.1 GCA_900555585.1 uncultured Collinsella sp. | reverse complement strand
GTCAAGGATTCTGGAAACCTGATTCCCGGCCATGGCGGCATGCTCGATAGAACCGACTCTCTCATCTTCGGCTGCATCACGGCCCATCTCATCCTATCCATCGGAGGTGTCATCTAATGGATCGCAAGCGCATCGCGATCCTTGGGTGCACGGGTTCAGTCGGATCCCAGACGCTCGATGTCTGTCGGAAACATTCGGATAAGCTGCAGGTCGTTGCCCTCTCTGCGCACTCTAACACCGATTCCCTCGTTCGCTCCGCACGCGAGTTCCAGTGCCCGCGGATCGCGGTCACCGATCCCTACCATGCTGATGATGCCGTGCTGCAGGAGCGCCACCCCGGAACCGCCTGCTTCGCCGGCTCCCAGGCTGCGATCGACATGTGCCTTGCCGATGATGTCGACATCGTTGTCGTCTCGATTGTCGGAGCCGCTGGTCTCGACGCTACCTATCAGCTTATCTCTGCGGGCAAGACCGTAGCGCTTGCCAATAAGGAGTCCTTGGTCGTCGGGGGAGACCTCATCATGCCCCTGGTGCGCCCCGGCCAGCTTCTCCCCGTCGATTCCGAGCACTCGGCGATCTTCCAGTGCTACCTCGGGGAGCGCTCCGAGGAGACGTATAGGATTTGGCTCACCTGCTCGGGCGGGCCCTTCTTCGGTATGGATTCTAGTCAGCTTGAATCCGTGACCCCTGCCGATGCGCTCTCGCATCCAACTTGGAGCATGGGTTCTAAGATCAGCATCGATTCCGCCACCCTTATGAACAAGGGCCTTGAGAGAATCGAGGCGAAGCATCTTTTCGACATCGATCTCGACGATATCTGCGTCGTCATTCAGCGCCAGTCGAAGATTCATTCAATGGTCGAGTATCGAGACGGTTCCGTGATGGCCCATCTCGGTGCTTCGGACATGCGCATTCCCATCCAGTATGCCTTGTCCTATCCCGAGCGTTGGGAATCACCCGCCGAGCGAATCGATTTTCGCGAACTTGGTCGACTTGATTTCGCAAGCCCGGACGTTGAGGCCTTCCCCTGCTTGGAGCTCGCTGCGCGCGCCGGCAAGGTCGGGGGCACCATGCCTTGCGTATTGAATGCTGCCAACGAGGTGGCCGTGGACGCATTCCTCCATGGCGCCTGCTCCTTCATGGATATCGCGCGCGTCGTCGAGCGCTGCCTCGATGCGCATGACGTTTATCCCGTCCAGAGCATCGAGCAGTTGCGCGATGTCGACTCATGGACGAGGACCCGAGCATCCGATTTGGTCTCCGATCTCATGCCTTAAGGACTGATACCTTTATGGAATCCATATCCAACGTCATCGCTCCTATTTTTTGGGGCGTCCTGCTGCTGTCCCTTCTCGTGTTCGTGCACGAGGGGGGTCACTTCCTTGCCGCTCGAGCTTGCGGCGTTCGCGTTACCGAGTTCTTCCTCGGTCTTCCCTGCCGCTTCAGCTTCTACCATGCTTCTCGTAGAATCGGCACGCGGTTCGGCGTGACGCCCTTGCTTCTCGGTGGTTACGCCGCCATCTGCGGCATGGACCCTGAAGAGTCTCCCCATGCCGCCGACGTTCTGGATTTTGTGCATCGGCGCGGGACCGCTTCTGTCGCCCAGATCGCCAGCGAGCTGTCTATTACCGAGGAGGAGGCGCTGGATACCTGCGCGTTCCTTTTGAACTGGGGTTCGCTCGCCCCTGTTTACGACGCTTCGAAGGGGGAGGGCCCCCGTTCCAAGTTCTATCCCAGCTCCTATGCCGCCATGCCTCGTGATGCCGTTGGCAACACCGTTTTCGATGGGCGCGCCTTCGATCGGGCTCATGCGACGGCGGAGGGCGAGCCCTGGATCGCACCAGATGGTACCGAGGCGTTTCTTGCTTCCGAGCGTTCCCACACATATATCGGCAAGGGTTTCTGGAAGCGCGCGTTCATGCTCGTCGCGGGTATCGCCGTCAACTTGGTTAGCGGCGTCATGCTCTTCGTGTTCGCCTATTCGGTCATCGGGTTCCAAGCTCCTCTCGATTCAAACTTGCTCGGCTCGGTCGCGACCGGTTCCCCTGCGGCCGCGGCTGGTATCTCTGAGGGCGATCGCATCCTTTCCGTTGAGGGCGACGCCGTAGCGACGTGGACCGAGATCACATCATCTCTGAATACCGCGCGCGAGGCGGGAACGGATCCCATTGAGCTCACCGTCTGGACGCCGGATGCTGATGCGCCGGCGGCACCGGAGGGGGACGCTGCGGATGACATGACCTCATATCTCGCCGATCATGGCTCTACCCGCGAGGTTGCTTTATCGCCCGCCGATGACGGTATGATCGGCATCGGGGTCTCCTACCATACCGTCCGCGTCGATCCGGTAGCCTCTGCCCGGCTTTCTCTCGATTTCCTTGTCAGCACGGCCCAGAGCGTTGCGAAGCTCCTCATTCCCCAGCACACGATGGAGGTGCTCGATAATTCCACCTCCGTCGTCGGAATCTCCGTCATGTCCGCCGAGGCTGCTCAGGATGGAGCGGGGACCTTCTTGAGTCTCGCCGCGCTGATCTCGTTCTCTCTCGGCTTCATGAACCTTCTGCCGATCCCCCCGCTTGACGGTGGCAAGCTCTTGATCGAGGTCATCCAGGCCGTCACGCGTCGCGAGGTTTCCGTCAAGGTCCAGTTGATTCTTTCGTACATAGGTATCGCCTTGTTTGGTTTCCTGTTCCTGTATATGCTTCGCGGCGATATCCTTCGGCTGTTCTAGGAGGCGCATCCATGTGCATTAGCGTTCCCGCGCGAAACCGTACACGCCCCGTCGATGTGGGCGATGTCCAGATCGGCGGTGGTGCCCCCGTCGCTGTGCAGTCTATGACGTGCACGCCGACCGAGGATTTCGATGCCACGCTCGCGCAGGTCGTTGCGCTGGCCGGCGCTGGTTGCGACCTCGTCCGCGTTACACTGCCCTCCCGGGAAGCCGTTGGCTCCTTCGCCCGCGTCTGCGCCGAGTCCCCGGTCCCCATCGTTGCCGACATCCACTTCGATTACCGTCTCGCTATCGCAGCGGTCGAGGCGGGGGCGGCAAAGCTCCGCATCAATCCCGGAAACATCGGTGATTGGGATCGCGTGGATGCCGTCATCGACGCGGCGGGGGAGGCCGGTGCGGCAATCCGTATCGGCGTCAACGCGGGTTCCCTCGAGCGTCGGTTTGCCGACCGATCGGATATGACGCTACCCGAGAAGCTCGTCGCCTCATCGCTCGAGTTCGTCGACCATTTCGAACGCCGCGGCTTCAACGACATCGTTCTCTCGGCAAAGGCCCATAGCGTTCCCACGACGATCGAGACGTATAGGGCCCTGTCCCGTGAGCTTCCCCAGGTGCCCCTTCATATCGGTGTTACCGAGGCGGGAACCGTGCAGCAGGGGACTATCAAGAGCTCCGTGGGGCTCGGAACGCTGCTCGCAGAGGGCATTGGCGACACCATGCGCGTATCGCTCACCGCCGATCCTGCGGAGGAGCCTCCTGTTTGCTGGGGGATTTTGCAGGCGCTTGGTCTCCGCCGACGCGGGCCCGAGCTCGTCAGCTGCCCGACCTGCGGTCGCACGCAAGTCGATCTTATCGGCCTTGCGGAAGCGGTGGGGAAGAGGCTCGAGGATTGCGACAAGCCCATTTCCGTCGCGGTCATGGGATGTGTCGTCAACGGTCCCGGCGAAGCGAGCGACGCCGACGTCGGCGTAGCTTGTGGTCGCGGCATCGGAATGGTCTTCCGGCATGGAGAGGTCATCCGTAAGGTGCCGGAGGAGCAGATCGTCGATGCGCTCATGGAGGAGATCGATCGTCTCTGATAGCTATCGCTTTCTCCGCGAGGTTTTCGAACCCGTGCCGTTTGCTGCTATCATCTGTACGACTAACGTATTTTAATAAGGAGGACGCCTGTGTCTAAGACGCGCGCCATGAAGATGTCGAACCTCTACGCTCCGACGCTGAAGGAGGATCCGGCTGAGGCCGAGCTCGCCAGCCATCGCCTGATGCTTCGCGCGGGCATGATTCGCAAGCAGGCCGCTGGTCTGTATAGCTACCTTCCGCTTGCCTGGCGCTCGCTGCGCAAGATCGAAGACATCGTACGCGACGAGATGGACGCCGCCGGCGCCCAGGAGCTGCTCATGCCCATCATGGTCGATGCCGAGGTGTGGAGGGATTCCGGTCGCTATGGCGTCTACGGACCCGAGCTCATGCGCTTCTCCGATCGCCATGACCACGAGTTCGTTCTCGGACCCACCCATGAGGAGACCGTTACCGACCTCATCAAAAACGAGCTCAAGAGCTACAAGCAGCTCCCCGTCAACCTGTATCAGATCCAGGATAAGTTCCGCGATGAGATGCGCCCGCGCTTCGGCCTCATGCGCGGCCGCGAGTTCATCATGAAGGATGGTTACTCCTTCAACGCGACGCAGGAGTCTCTGCAGGAGACCTACGACGATATGAAGCAGGCGTACGCGAATATCTGCGAGCGCTGCGGCCTCAAGGCCCTGCCCGTCGTCGCTGATTCGGGTCAGATCGGTGGAGACACCTCCGTCGAGTTCATGGCCCTCGCCGACGCCGGCGAGGCCGCGCTCGTCTACTGCGACGCGTGCGGTTACGCAGCTGACGACGAGGCGGCCACCACCCAGGTCTCGGTTAGCGAGGGCCCCGGCGACGGATCCCTGCAGAAGGTCCATACTCCCGGCCTTGCTTCTATCGCCGAGGTCGCGGCGTTCTTCGAGTTCCCCGAAAGCGGCACCCGTAAGGCGCTCGCGCTCATCGACTCCGATGGGAATCCCGTCGTCGCCATCGTTCCCGGTGACCACGAGCTCAACGACTGCAAGGCCGAGCACCTCTTCGGCGAGGGCTACCACCTCATGAGTGATGATGA